>JBILUB010000254.1:0-4300 GCA_044371245.1 Opitutaceae bacterium | reverse complement strand
CCGTGACCGCCACGATCACGTTTTGCCCACGGTCCGAGGGTGCGATCAGGGCGGCGGGGGCCAGTTTGATTTTTTGCGGCGTGTACGCGCAACCGGTGCCGAGGAGCGCGATGACGGCAAAGAAGAGAAAGTAGGGGGAGCGGTGAATCATGGCGGGAAAAAGGAGATTCATTTTTGTTTGAGAATGACGCTGTTCGCGACGCGATCTTCGGCGTCGTAGTCGACCTGTATCGCCATGTCCTGGCCGTCGAGTGCAGCTTCGGTGGGGGTGACACCAAGAACGAGCGCGAGAAGACGAGTGAAACGAAGTGGGACCATAGGAGGAACGCCGTGTAAGGCGAAATACTTAGCGGAGGGCTAGCAGAAATTCCGCCCAATCGTTTGTTGGTGCCTTTTGTTCGTAGCGCGTGAGACCCCGGCGCGGTGTGTCGGGCGACAAGAAACTGCCCACGGCCCTTTGGGCTCACCGTCTGTCTTGGATGAACGGGAGGTAGGGTAGGGCGAGGGGGCTCGTGCCGACGGTGGAGACGTTAATCCCGAAAACCGCGATTGATCATCGCGATAAGGGGCGAGCGGGCGGCCGGCGGTGCGTTCGCGCACCGCCGAGCTGCACTATCGAGTGTAGCTCGGGCCTCGCTGACATGCACCTGCGCCCCTCGCTTGCGCCGGCTTATCGGCTGCAGAATCGGGGTTCGGTTTTTTGAGGCCGGCTATCTTGGCTGATCGGCCGCTCAGTGGGCGACGTGGACTTTTTCGGCTTGGGGCTGGCCGATGGCGGCGAGGAGCTCGCCAAACCAGGGCGTGGCGATGTCGAAGGGTTTACCGCCCTTGATGCGCGGGAACTCGATCGCGCGCAGGATGCCACCGCGGTCTTCGTCGTGGCCGATCACGCCGCTCTCGCGGCGCAGCGCACACTCCACCGCGAGGTCGGTGCAGCTCTTGATCAGGCGCAGGTCGTCGGCGTTGGCCGCGGCGGCGCGGGCGAAGTAGCCCGACTTTTGCACGAGCACCTTCTCGGCGCCGAGCATCTTGGCGAACTGCTCGCCGAACCATTTGCCGGGGTTGACGGCGTCGAGCTTGATGTGACCGAAGGCGTCGCGCGGCACTTCCTGGCCCTTGGCCTGCATCTCGGCCACGATGGCCTCCACGCCGGCTCCCTCGCTGATGAAGATGTTCACGTTGTCATGTTTTTCCATGACGGCTCGGCGGCGAGGTCGATCTTCATCTCGGGGATGAAGACGGCGTGGACCTCGAGGTTGGCGCGGGAGAGGCCGAGGCCGGGCACAAACTCTTCGCGGTCGAGGAGTCGGCGGTAGTCGGCGGCGGTGGCGGCGGTGAGCCAGCCGCAGTTGCGCCCCATGACCTCGTGGATGATGAGCATGCGGGGGTTGGCGTTGTGCTCGGCGACGACGTTGCGGAAGTAGCGCGCGCCCTGCTCGGCGGCGGTCCAGGCGCCGAGGGACTGGCGGATGGGGAAGACGTCGTTGTCGATCGTCTTGGGCAGGCCGATGACGGTGAGGCCGTAGCCGTTCTTCGCGAGGAAGGCGGCGAGGTCGGCGGCGGCGGTGTTGGTGTCGTCGCCGCCGATGGTGTGGAGGATGTCGACGCCGTCTTTGACCAGCTGATCGGCGGCGACCTTCTGCGGGTCCTGGCCCTCGCGGACGAGGCCGCGTTTCACGCAGTCTTTGACGTTGGTCAATTTGACTCGGCTGTTGCCGATGGGGGAGCCGCCGTGGCGGTGGAGGATGGGGGCGGCGGCGCGCTCGGCGGGGCCGATCTTGTAGGAGTCGCCGAGGAGGAGGCCCTTGTAGCCACCGTGGTAGGCGATGATCTCGATTTCGGGAGCGATCTCGGTGTAGCGCTCGATCAGTCCGGCGACGGCGGAGCTGAGGCAGGGGGCGAGGCCTCCGGCGGTGAGGAGGGCGACTTTTTTCGGGCGGACGGAGGGCGTGCTCATAGGGACGTTGAGGGCCGTAGCTGAAGCACGCGCGGTGCCGGCGGGAAGCGGGAAAACGCCGGGGGGTGGTCTCGAACAAAAAAATCCCGGGCCGAGGCCGGGCCGGGACGTACGATGATCAGGCAAGGCGCGTTTCCGCCCGGATCGAGGGCGGCACCGCGTGCGCACAGAGCGGGGAGACGGTGCGAGGCGCCGGAGCCGGGTAATGCGAGAGGAGAGGGCGGAGCGGGGCAGGAGGCGGGTGCTTTTTCGTCCCGGCCGCACCGAAAACTGCTCGCCATTTCCCCCTTTGCTCCGCCGCACAACTGGAGGATGCAGGCTTGCAAGCCGGGTGCGGCGTAACCGGGTGTTCCGGGCGAGCGGACCCCGGAGGAAGGCCCCGGCGACGTCGGTGCATCCACCCGCTTCGCTGCGCAGGCGCCAGGCTGGCGGGAGTGGGGGGCCGGGGAGTTACGCGACTGTGGCGCTGCGCCTATTCGGCGCGGCGGGCGGGCGGAAGCGGGACAAGGTAGCACGGAGAGGCAGGCGCGCGGGCCGGCCGCGCCTCGCAGGAGCGTCGCGGCGCTTCTGGTGCGCGAGTTGCAGCGAAGGGGCGCATGAATCCCGAAACGCTTACTCAAATGTCCCGCTCGGCCTTGGCTGAAGCCCAGGCGCTAGCCCGGCGGCGGGGCCATGCCGAGGTGGACACGTGGCACCTGCTGCTCGCGCTGCTTCTGCAGGAAAATGGCACGGTGCCCGGCTTGGTGGACAAGGCGGGGCTGACGGTCTCGGCGCTTCAGCTGGCGGCCGAACGGGAGCTGGACCGGGTGCCGCGGGTGTCCGGCGCGGTGGATGCCTCGAAAATCTTCGTGACCCAGGCGGTCAACGAGGCGCTGACCCGCGCCGAGGAGGAGGCGAAACAGCTGAAAGACGACTATGTATCCACGGAGCACCTACTCCTGGGCCTGGTCGAGGTGGCCAAGCCCGAGGCCTTCGCGCGCTACCTGAAGGCCTTCGGCCTCGATCGCGCCCGCGTGCTCGCGGCGCTGAAATCCACCCGTGGCAGCCAGCGGGTGACCAGCGACAATCCGGAGGCCACTTACGATGCGTTGGCGAAGTACGGCACGGACCTCTGCGCCCAGGCGCGCAAGGGCAAGATGGACCCGGTGATCGGCCGTGACGACGAGATCCGCCGCGCCATCCGCATCCTCTCGCGCCGGACCAAGAACAATCCGGTGCTCATCGGGGAGCCCGGCGTGGGCAAGACCGCGATCGTCGAGGGCCTGGCCCAGCGCATCATCCGCGGCGACGTGCCCGAGGGATTAAAGGACAAGACCGTCTACTCCCTCGACATGGGCGCACTGATCGCGGGGGCGAAGTATCGGGGCGAGTTTGAAGAGCGCCTGAAGGCCGTGCTCGCCGAGGTGAAGTCGTCCGATGGACGCATCCTGCTCTTCATCGACGAGCTTCACACGATCGTGGGCGCGGGAAAGACCGAGGGCGCGATGGACGCCGGCAACCTGCTCAAGCCGATGCTGGCCCGCGGCGAGTTGCACTGCATCGGAGCCACGACGCTCGACGAATACCGCAAGTATATCGAGAAGGACGCCGCGCTGGAGCGCCGCTTCCAGCCGGTGCAGGTCGCCCCGCCCTCGACCGAGGACGCGATCTCCATCCTGCGCGGCTTAAAAGAACGCTTCGAGCTGCACCATGGCGTGCGCATCCAGGACAACGCGCTCGTCGCCGCGGTCACGCTCTCCGAGCGCTACATCGCCGACCGCTTCCTGCCCGACAAGGCCATCGACCTGATCGACGAGGCCTGCGCGCTGATTCGCACGGAGATGGACAGCGCCCCACAGGAGCTCGACGCCCTCCAGCGTCGTGTGCTCCAGCTCGAGATCGAGCAGGCCGCGTTGAAACTGGAGAAGGACACGGCCTCGCAGGCCCGGCTCGAGGCGATCAACAAGGAGCTCGCCGATGCCCGCGAGCAGACGGCGGGTCTGCGGGCCAAGTGGGAGGCGGAAAAGGCCTCGGTCGAGCGCGTGCGTAAAGTTCGCGGGGAGCTCGATGCGGCCCGGATCGAGCTCGAAAAGGCGGAGCGCGCCTACGATTTGAACAAGCTCGCGGAGCTCCGACATGGACGCATCCCCCATCTCGAGATCGAGCTGAGGAAGCTGGAAGCCGCCTCCGCCCAGACGGAGCTTTTCAAGGAGGAGGTCAGCGCCGAGGAAGTCGCGGGCATCGTCGCCAAGTGGAGCGGCATCCCGGTGACCCGGCTGGTGGAGGGCGAGCGCGAGAAGCTGCTCCGGCTGAGCGACACCTTGCACCAGCGGGTGATCGGCCAGGATGAAGGCGTGCAGCTGG
>JBILUB010000253.1:0-4302 GCA_044371245.1 Opitutaceae bacterium | reverse complement strand
GGCGCGGGGCACCTCGGCCTGGGCGCGCACGACCTCGGCCTGCATCTCCTGCACCTTGGCCTTCATTTCCTGCTCGGCGGCGACAGCCGCCGCGCGCCGGATTTCCGCCTGCGCCTGGGCCATGTTCTTGTTCGCCTCGGCCTGTGCCTCCTGGAGCTTGGCTCCCACGTTTTCACCGACGTCGACGTCGGCGATGTCGATCGAGAGAATTTCGAAGGCGGAGCCGACGTCGAGGCCGCGCTTCAACACGGTCTTGGAGATGGCGTCCGGCGATTCGAGCACGACTTTGTAGCTCTCGGCCGAGCCGATGGTGGAGACGATGCCCTCGCCGACGCGGGCGATGATGGTGTCTTCCTTGGCGCCGCCCACGAAACGATCGAGGTTGGTGCGCACGGTCACCCGGGCCTTGACCTTCACTTGGATGCCGTCCTTGGCGACGCCGTCGATCGTGGTGCGGCCGGCGGCGGGGTTGGGGCAATCGATCACCTTGGGGTCGACCGAGGTGCGCACGGCCTCGACCACGCTTTTGCCCGAGCCCTTGGTCGCGAGGTCGATGGCGCAGGCGCGATTCCAGCTGAGTTCGATCGCGGCCTTCTGCGCGGCGATCAGAGCCTGCACGGTGGGCACGACATTACCACCGGCGAGGTAGTGGGCCTCGAGTTCGTCGATGCTGATTTCGATACCCGCTTTCTTCGCGGTGATCCGGGCGTCGACGATGAGTCCGTAGGGCACTTGGCGAAGCCGCATCGCCACGAGCGTGACGATGCCGACATAGGCGCCCGCCAGCCAGGCGCGCAGCCAGACGCTAAAAAAGGAAAAGACAACGGCGAGAAAGACGAGGCCGACGACGCAGGCGGCGATGAGGGCCACGGTGGCGATATTGATCATGGTTGGGCTTGGGTTAGGGAAAAGTTGGCGGGGGAAAGCAGCGAGAAGCGGTGGGCGGGTCTAGCTCGATTGGGTTACAACGAGTTGAAACGTTTCAACCCGGACCACGCGCAGGTGTTCGCCCTCCGCGGCGAAACCCGACTCGCAGCGCGCTTCGTAGCGGCGGCCGTCGATCTCCACCACGCCGCTCGGGGCCAGCGCGGTGCAGGCGAGGGCGCTGCGACCGATCACGTCGGACGCTCGCTCGACCACCGGTGCCTGGCTCTTGGCGTCGATCACACGGTCCAGAAACATCCGTTTGCCGAAGCGCGTGCGGGGCAGAACCACAAACTCCAGAAACATCAGCAGCAGCACCGATACGACCGCGATGGCGGCCGCCAGCATGCCCCCGGAGCTGCCGTGCTCCACGAAGGCCACGATCACACCGGCGAGGAGCAACAACACACCCGCCAAGCCGAGGATCGCTCCGGGCACGATGACCTCGACGCCGAGCAGCATCAAACCCACGACAAAAAGGACCACGACCACGGTGCTCATGCGACGTCACGCTCCACGATCAGGACCCGACCGGATCTCCCGGTGACGCGCACGATCTCGTCGCGCTCGATCGAGCCGAGAGCGGCGCGCGCCTCATGCCGGCGCCCCTGGATCTCGACCTCGCCCATCGGGCGCAGCACCGAGACCGTGCGACCGCGCAGGCCCAGCCAGGCGTCCCCGACCACGCCGGGCGCCTCGGTGGCCGCCCCGATGCCGCCCATGCCTTCATCGGGGGCGCCGGCGTCGCCCGCGACCGAGGCCTGCAAGATCATCCGATCCCAGAACCAACCGCTCGGGAGAAAACGCGCGAGAGAGAAGCCGCCGATAACCGCGATCGCGAGCGCGGCCGCCACATTGAGCAGCGGGACCAGGAGGAGGTCGCCATCCAGCTCGGGCATCTCCCCCGGCCACACGTCCGCCATGGACCAAACCAGCGCGCCCAGCATCAGCGCGGCGCCGGCGATGCCCGCGACGAGCGTGCCTGGCACGACAAAAATCTCCACCGCCACCAGGGCCACCCCCACGACAAACACCAGGGCGGCTTCGTGACCCGAGAGCCCCGCCGTGTAGTGACCGAAAAAGACGATCGCGAGGAGGATGCCGCCGGCGACCCCGAAGATCCCGAAACCGGGCGTCTTGAACTCGACAAACACGCAGAGCAGGCCGGCGCCCATCAGCAGGGGCGAGATCCGGTTCAGCCAGGACGCCAGTCGCTCGGACCAGGTCACCTCCATGCGCGAGACCTCGTAGTTGTCTTCCCCATACTCCGAGGCCAGGAGGTCCTCGAGAGTATCGTGGGTTCCGGAGGAGAGCAGGGGGAGGGGCGGATCCCCAAAGGTCCTCGCCGCCTCGCGCGCGGTGAGCGAGAGGAGCTCGCCCTTCGGCTTGATCACCTCCTCGCCGATTTTCAGCTCGTAGTCCGCGTCCATCATCGCGCGGATCACCTCGGCGCGAAAGCCCTCGCCGTCGTTGAAGGAGCGCACCTTGGCGTTGAGGTAGCTGTTGATTTTTTGCTTCATCGTTTCCGGCACCTCGGCTCCGCCACCACTCACCGCCGCGGCCGCGCCGATCACTCCACCCGGGGCGAAGTGGATCTCGTCGACGACCGAGGAGATGATGGCCCCGGCCGAAATGGCCTCCTTGTTGACGTAGACGAGCGTCTCGCCCTCGAAGCGGTCCAGCGCCTCCATGATTTCGAGGGTCACGCCGAGCTCGCCACCCGGCGTCTCCATGTCGAGGACCACCGAGCGCATGCCCTCGGCCTGCGCCTCCTTCAGTCCACGCCGGATAACGTAGAGCACGGGCTTGGCGATCGGGTCGCGCACCGGAATGACTTTTACCCGCGCCCGGCCGGACGGCGTTTCGGACAGCGTGTTTTCTCCGAGAGCGGTCGGCGGCGGTGTAGTCTGCTCGAGTGCCGGCGCGGCCGGCGCGTCGGCCGCCGGCGCCTGCTCCGCACGCCCGCAGAGCATCAGCGCCAGACCGCCAATCGCAGCGAGGACCCAAAAACGAAGCAGTTGCATAAATCTTCGGGTATCAAACGCCACCCCGCCCCGCACGCAAGCGCCACCGAAGAAGAGGACCCGCGAAAAACCCTTTGCGCCACCCGGGGACTCGCCCCATCCCTGCGCGCTTCACCATGTTGGATACCGTCCCCTTCCTCGGCGAAACCTTGTACCGTTGGCGCATCGGCCCCTCGACTTTTCTTGCCCACCCCGAGCGAGGCGCCCGCCTGATGAACTGGAATCTCGCGCTCGGCGACGGCTCCGTGCGCGACGTGATCCACTGGCCAGAGATCACTTCCTTCGACGGTTTTCAATCTGTGCGCGGCGGTAATCCTCTGCTCTTCCCGTTCTGCGCGCGCAGCTTCGACCGGGGTGACATCAATCACTGGCGCGACGAGGACGGCGTGCGTCGGGCGATGCCGATGCACGGCTTCGCCCGGCAAGGCCGCTTCTCCCTGAAGCGCGCGGACCACACCGGCTTCGCCGCCACCTTCCTGCCCGACGCGGCCGCCCGCGAGGCGTACCCCTTCGAATATGAATTCAACGTCGTCTATCGCTTCGCCGCGACCGCGCTCAGTTGTGAGTTCACCTTAAAAAATCTCGGCTCGCGCCCCTTGCCCTGGAGCGCCGGTCACCACTTCTACTTCTCCGTCCCGTGGGAGCACGCGCGCACCCGCGCCGACTATCGACTGTCCGTGCCCGCCGCTCGCCGACTGCGCCAGGATGCGAAGGGGCAACTCGTCCCCGCACCTGCTCCCCCGGCGGGCGGCGAACTGGCCGACCCCGCCTGGATCGACACCTTTCACCTCGGCCTGAGCAGCCCGACGGCGGTACTCGCGCCCGCCGGAGGAGGTCGCAGCGGTGCCATCGCGGTAAGCATCGGAGTGGATAAAAAAGCCACGCCCGCACCCGAGTCGACTTTCGTCACTTGGTCCGCCTCGCCCGAGTCGCCCTTTTTTTGCGTCGAGCCTTGGATGGGCCCGCCCAACGCCGCCGAGACGGGGGTCGGGCTCCATCGCGTGGCGCCCGGAAAATCGCAGAGTTTTGTGGTCGAGGTCGCGCTCGCCTCCTGAGCGCGAAACGCTTCAGTTGCTCGCGACGATGTTTACCGACGCCCTCCTCTCGCTCCCCGCCGCGCCGATCGCACCCTGCCTCGGCTTTCTCGAGGGCATCGGGGCCATGGAGCTCCTGCTGGTGGCGATCATGGGGCTGCTGCTCTTCGGCGGAAAAGGCCTGCCCGACATGGCTCGCACCTTTGGTCGCGTGGTCCGCGAGTTCAAAAAGGCCAGCGCGAACGTCGAGCAAGAGGTGAAGCGGGTGATGAACGAGGAACCCGAGCCTCCGCCCCAACGCCGCTCCCGCACTCCCCGCG
>JBILUB010000252.1:0-4307 GCA_044371245.1 Opitutaceae bacterium | reverse complement strand
CCCGCCACCCGCAGCGCCGGCGCCTCCGCCGGCGTGCCCCGCTTTGCCGCTCCCGCCACCGGCGCCCCGAGCACCCCCCTCCTCAGCCAACGCACCGACCGCTGGGAAACCGAGGCCTCCCGTGTCGCCGAGGCCGCCGTCCGCGTGCCCGTCACCGCCGCGCCCGCCGCTACCGCCCCGTCTACCCGCACCCGCCCGCCCGCCGCCCCGCCCGGCGACGCCGCCCCCCCTGACGCAGGCGGCGGCACCCCGCTCCCCGCGCCCCTGCGCCGCCAGGTCGAGTCCGTCACAGGAGCCGACCTCGGCTACGTGCGTATCCATGCCGGGCCTACCGCCGCCCACGCCGCCGCCGCCTACGGAGCGCGCGCCTTCACCGTCGGCTCCCACATTTATCTCGGCGGCGCCGCCAGCTCCTCCGACTCGCGCCTGCTCGCCCACGAAGCAGCCCACACCGTGCAGCAAACCGCACTTCTCAACTCCGCCCCCGCCCGCGCCCCCCCGACGCACGGACGCGCCCACCGCCCACGCGGCCCCCCGCCCGCCGCCTCCTCCCGTTCTACCGCCCTTGCCGCCTCCGCGCTTGAGCCTGCTCGCGCCCCGGCCGCAATCGCCCCCTCCCTTTCCCCCGCGCCCGCCGCGTCCACCGCGCCGTCGACGCCCGCCCTCGTCCCCCTGAGCCCCGCGCCCGTCGGCATGGTCCAGCGCGACGAGGCCGCCACCCCCGAAGAGCCCGGCCTGCTCGAGCGCGGCTTCTGGGCCATTCTCTCCGAGTTCGTCTCCGCCGAGACCTACAACACCCTCTACGAGATCCGCAGCATCGGCTTCTGGCAGTTCCTCAAAAACAAGATCTCCGACGGCCTCGCCTCCATCTTCGCCGGCATGCGCGCCCAGGGCGGCTTTACCGCCGGGCTCGCCGACACTTTCCAAAACCTCATCGATCGCGGCCGCGTTATCCTCGCCGCCCTCGTCTCCGGCGACTGCCAGCCGCTCATCGCCGCCGTCCGCGACTTCCGCGACACCCTCTCCGAAATCGCCGGCGACGCCTGGGCCTCCATCACCGAGTTTCTCACCCCCATCGGCGACTACCTCTCCGGCCTCTGGGAGAAATTCGGCGCGCCCGTCGTGGACTTCCTCGGCGAGTTCGCCTCCGACGCCTGGACCTACATCACCGAGCTCGGCCAGAGCCTCTGGGAATGGACCGCCCCCGCCCGCAACTACGCCTCCTCCGTCTGGACCGAGGTCAAAAACCTCCTCGGCTTCGGCGAGGGCTCCGACGACGACGGCAGCGAGGGCCTCGTCGGCTGGATCACCCGCAAAGCCGGCGAGGTCTGGGACGAGGTCAAACTCGTCCTCGAGCCCGTCCTCACCCCCATCAACGCGGTCGTCGAAAAGATCACCGCCTTCCTCCCGCTCGAGGCCATCCTCAACCTGCGCGACACCGTCACCACCTGGATGGACAACGCCATGCAGATGGCGGACAACATGGAGGAAGAAGGCGACGTCGCCGAAAACCAAGACCTCCTCCGCGACATCGTCCTGCCCGGCATCCGCCGCGCCATCGCCGGCGTGCAGGACAACCTCACCTCCGCCTCCACCTGGGTCACCGGCCTCGTCGGCGAGCTCGTCGGCGAGGTCACCGGCTTCTTCACCGCCCTCGGCGAAAACACCCTCCTCAGCCCGCTCTCCGGCCAGCTCCAGTGGCTCTCCGAAGAGGCCACCGCCCTCGGCCAGTGGGCCACCGAGAAAGTCGTCGGCGTCTTCGACCTCGCCCACGAGGCCCTCACCACGCTGGGCACCTGGATCGAGCCCGTCCTCAACGCGCTCTCCCGCCTCGTCGCCACCCTCGGCGACCTCATGGGCCGCATCGGCGACTTCGTGCTCGGCCCCTTCCTGCTCATCCCCGAGTGCATCCGCGAACCGATCAAAAACTTCCTCGTCGAGCAGATCCTCTCCCGCATCCCCATCTTCAGCCAGCTCCTCGAAGTGCCCGGACTCTGGGCCCGCGCGCAGACCGTCTTCCGCCGCATCGTCGTGATGATCTTCCGCGACGGGAATCTCGCCGGCGCCGCCTGGACCTTCTTCCGCGAGGTCCTCCAGCTCTTCGGCCTCCCGCCCACCCTCGTCACCAACCTCATCCGCAACGCCGCCCGCGCCATCCGCGACATCCTGCGCGACCCGGTGGGCTTCCTCGTCAACCTGCTCAACGCGGTCAAAACCGGCTTCCTCCAGTTCTTCGACAACTTCGGCACCCACCTCCTCAACGGCATCGCCACCTGGCTCTTCAGCGCCCTCGGCGACACCGGCATCCGCGTGCCCACCGAGTTCAGCCTGCGCGCCGTCGTCGACGTCGTGCTCCAAGTGCTCGACATCACCCGCGAGCGCATCTTCGCCGCCATCACCCGCCGCGTCGGCCCCGAGCGCGCCGCCCAGATCCAGCGCGGCCTCGGCATCGCCGGCGAGGCGCTCGGGCTCGTGCAGACCCTCATCACCCAAGGCCCCGGCGGCCTGTGGAACGAGATCCTCTCCCGCCTCAACAACCTCTGGGAAAGCATCGTCTCCGGCGTGATGGATTTCCTCATCACCCGCGTCGTCGCCTTCGCCACGCGCTGGCTGGTCGGCCTGCTCGACATCTCCGGCATCATGCCGGTCATCAACAGCCTCATCGCCATCTACAACGCCATCCAGTCCTTCTTCCAATACCTCCGCCAGATGATGGAGATCCTCAATTCCGTCTTCGAGGGCCTGGGCGAGATCGCGCGCGGCGTCATCACCCGCGGCGCGAATCTGGTGGAGCAGAACCTCGGGCGCATGGTGCCCATCGCGATCGGATTCCTCGCCAACCAGATCGGCATGGGCGATCTGCCGCAGCAGATCCGCCGCATCGTGGGCGGCATCCGCGCCCGCGTGGACCGCGCCCTCGACTGGATCGTGGACCGCATCGTCCGCGCGGTAAACGCCGTGGTCGGCGCCGCCCGCTCCGCCGCCGGCGCGGTCCGCAGCGGCATCGACGCCGTGCTCAACTGGTGGCGCGCCCGCGAGGACGTGCCCGCCGCCGACGGCACCACCCACCACGTCTATCTTGACGGCCCGCAGGACAACCCGCGCCTCATGGTCGCCAGCGCGCCGATGGACGCCGATGCCGCCATCACCGCCATCAACGCCGCCCAGGGCCTCTCCGCCGCCGAGAAGACCACCGCCGTCTCCCAGGCCACCGCCGCCAAGACCGGCATCACCGCCGCCGTCAACCAGCTCAAAATCCTCAACCCCGCCGCCACCGCCGGCAACATGCCCACCTCCCGCGCCGACCGCACCGACGCCATGCGCGAGCAAAACCGCATCATGCGCGAACACCTGCGCACCCTCGCCGAGATCCTCGGGCGCAGCCTTTTCGCCGGCGTCTCGTGGAACGACATTCCCGACACCGTCATCACCCCCACTTCCGGCGGACGCGCCACCACGGTTACCGCCGACAAACTCACGGCCAAAGGCCCCGCCGGCACCACCCCGCAGCAAGATCCCGTCGGCTGGGAGCAGCTCCAGGAAATGAACCTCACCGACGACAGCGTTTACCGTTACAAGCGCCTCCACCTCGTGAACGAAAACTTCGGCGGGCTGGGCAACACCTTCAACCTCACCCCCGGCTCGCAGCGCAACAACACCGACCACCTCGGCCAAGTCGAGACGCCCATCAAGCGCCTCATCGGCGACCACCGCGGCGACACCACCAAACGGGCCGTCCTTTGGTATACACTCACCGTGAATTACCGCCCCTCCGGCGGCGACACCCAATGGCCAGTCCGCTTTCGTGGTCGCTCCGGCCGCGCGGTCTCACTGCGCGGCACGATCAGTTCCGCCGATTTCCCCGAAAACATCCGCATGAGCTGGGGCCAATACCGCCGCGAGAACAACGCCTGGGTCAAAGACCCCGCCGCCCTCGGCAACTTCACCCTCGGCCCCATCCCGCTCCCACCCTTCCACACCGCCACGCCGGTACCATGATCCTCATCCGGCATCATCCAGGAGGGCGGCGTTTCGATCCCGGGAGGAGGCCAAGCAGCTCGGCCCAAGCCCCTCTCCGCCCACGGAAATTCATTAACAAGCAATTGATATTGATTTATTTATAAGATTACTCAGCAACCGAAACACTTCTTGCCCACGTGCCAAACCAAGTGGCATCACCCCCTTTAGCCTAGAACCGGCAGTAGCCCCGGCGAAAGGTCGCGCAAGATGTTGAACCAGATGGCGAGCGCAGCGACCCGAAGGCGCACCTGGAAGGTGCGTCAAGCGGTCGCTGCGCTCGGCAGGTG
>JBILUB010000251.1:0-4321 GCA_044371245.1 Opitutaceae bacterium | reverse complement strand
CGGGGCGGGCGGGGTCGCCGAGGGTGAGGGTGCGGCCGGAGCCGAGGGTGTAGTCGAGGTGGCTGTCGAAGGTGAGGTTTCTCACTTCGATGTCTTGATCGAGCTGGATGGTCTGGGGGCCGGCGGTGAGGCCGGGGCGGTCGCCGAGGAGGATGTCGGAGTCGCGAGCGGGGCTGCGGTCGTCGGTGGCGGGGGCGGGGTGGTACCAGTTGGCGTTGGGCTCGGCGCCGGCGAGGGTGCCCCAGGCGGGGGTGCCGGCGCCGCGATCCCATTCGTAGGCGCCGTCGTGGGTGGCCCAGGGGGTGGAGAGGACGGAAAGGTTCCGGACTTCGTGGATTTGGTTGAGGCCGCCGGTGGCGCCGGTGAAGCCGAGTTTGAGGGTGTCGGGGCGTTCGTAGGCGGAGAGGTCGGCGGTGAGGATGGAGGTGTAGGGGGAGCTGGCGCCGGTGCGGAGGCGGACTTCGAGCTGGTTGTTGGCGTCGAGGCTGATTTGGAGGGAGCGGGCGGTGGTGCCGGTCTGGTCGGGGCGGGTGGTGGCGGCGGGGAAGGCGAGGGGCGGGGGCTGGGGGGCGCTGGCGGCGATGAAGGGATAGGCGGCGGATTCGGGGCCGCGGACGGCGACGCGGTTGGGGTAACGGGTGGCGCCGGGGCCGAGGCCGCCGTTTCGGCCTTCGGCGGCGTTGGAGTAGTTGCCGAAGGTGTCGAGGGCGAAGCCGAGGTAGCCGCCGCTCATGCCGGGGCCGCCGCCGCGGGGGGCGTAGCCGAGGGAGCCGCCGTAGGAGCCGGGGGAGAAGGTGGAGGGGCCGAGGTCGCCGTCGATGAGGAAGAGGGTGGCGCCGTCGGCGCCGCTGCCGTTCCAAAAGGTGAAGTCGAAGGTGATCTCGAGGCGGGTGTTGACGGAGAAGAGGCGGGTGTCGAGGAGGGCGAAGGTGGAGCGGTTGGGGCCGTTGTCGGTGAGGCGGAGCCAGCCGCCGCTGTTGGGGTCGGCGGGGTCGAAGGGGCGGGCGGCGTCGAGGGTGGCGGCGGTGAGGTTCGGGGTGTAGCCGCTGCCGCCGAAGTACCAGCCGTCGGCGCTGGTGCCGGTGAAGCTTTCGAAGAAGCTGATCTGGGCCGGGCCGGGGGTGGCGGCGAGCGCGGCCAGGAGGATGGGGGCGAAGGAGGGACGGCGTGAGGCCCGGGGCGAGGGGGGGCTGGGGCGGGAGGGGTGGCTCACGTGTAAAATACTTGTGAGCTGATCTCGGGGGCTGGGGTGGGTTATGGCAAGTGTTTAGCCCGGGCGTGGGTCGGGGCCGGGGGGGAGCGGGAGGGGTGAGGGGGGCGGGGGCGGCTAGAAGAGGAGATGTTTTACGGTGAGGCCCTTGTTGATCAGCTGGTTTAGCGAGGCGATGCCGATGGCGAGGTGGTCGTCGACGTAGACGTCGTCGACGACGCGGTCGCTGGCGGCGGTTTTGACGCCTTCGGGGAGCATGGGTTGGTCGGAGACGAGGAGGAGGGCGCCGGTGGGGATTTCGTTAAAGAAGCCGACGCTGAATATGGTGGCGGTCTCCATGTCGATGGCCATGCAGCGGATTTTTTTGAGGTAGGCTTTGAACTCGGTGTCGTGTTCCCAGACGCGGCGGTTGGTGGTGTAGACGGTGCCGGTGTAGTAGTCGCGGGCGTGGTCGCGGATGGTGGTGGAGATGGCTTTTTGGAGGGCGAAGGCGGGGAGGGCGGGGACTTCGGGGGGGAAGTAGTCGTTGCTGGTGCCTTCGCCGCGGATGGCGGCGATGGGGAGGATGAGGTCGCCGAGTTCGGCGCGGTGTTTGATGCCGCCGCATTTGCCGAGGAAGAGGACGGCCTTGGGGTCGAGGGCGGAGAGGAGGTCCATCACGGTGGCGGCGGTGGCGGAGCCCATGCCGAAGTTGATGATGGTGATGCGGCCGGCGGTGGCGCTGGGCATGGGGCGGTCGCGGCCGCGGACGGGGACGCGGTGGCGGCGGGCGAAGCGTTTCACGTAGTGCTGAAAGTTGGTCAGCAGGATGTGGTCGCCGAACTCTTCGAGGGGCACGCCGGTGTAGCGGGGGAGCCAGTTTTCGACGATGGCGCGGCGGGTGTCGAGGGTGGCGGGCGGGGGGGGCGAGGGGAGGCGGCGGCGGGGCATGGTGGCGGTGCGGTCGGGGCTCACTTTTCGAGGGGGCCGCGGGCGGGTGGGCGGTTGCGGTGCGGGGGGAGGGTGGCGATGCGGGCGCGGGCGAGTTCGCGCATGTCGATGGCGACGTCGTCGCGGTCGAAGATTTCGCGGCCGAGGAGGGTTTCCATGACGTCTTCGAGGCTGAGGACGCCGGCGGTGGAGCCGAACTCGTCGACGACGATGAGGAGGCGTTGGTGGTTTTCGAGGATGAGGCGGAGGGCCTCGGCGGCGGTGACGGTCTCGGGGATGAAGTGGGCGGGCTGGGTGTACTTGGCCACGGTCTCGCGCTCGGCGAGGGGGTCGGCGGCCTTGGCTTTGAGGAGGTCGTGGCGGCGGACGAGGCCGACGATGTCGTCGAGGTTGCGCTCGTAGACGGGCATGCGGCCGAAGGGGATGTTGGGCTGTTCGCGGAAGACCTCGGCGAGGGTGGAGGAGGCGCGGAGGGCGCCGAGGACGGTGCGTGGCGTCATGATGGAGCTGACGCGAATCTCGTCGAGGCGGAGGGCGTTGGAGATGATGTCGGACTCGCCGCGGCTGAGGGAGCCGTGGCGGGCGCCGCGCTCGGCGAGGAGGCGGATCTCGTCCTCGGCGGGGGCTTCGGCGGGGGGGTTGCGGATGAGGGCGCGGACGATGAGGCGGCAGAGGTAGGTGATGGGGCCGAGGAGGCGGGTGGCGAGGGCGAGGGGGGCGGCGAGCAGGGGCTGGAGGCTGCGGCGGTGGACGACGCCGAGGTTTTTCGGGATGACCTCGGCGAGCACGAGGATGCCGATGGTCATGGCGGAGGAGACGATGCCGATGGCGGCGTCGCCGTAGAGGCGGGTGGCGAGGCCGCCGACGACGACGGAGCCGAGGGTGTTGGCGATGGTGTTGAGGGTGAGGATGGCGGAGCTGGTGTCCTCGAGGCGGGTTTTGAGGCGTTCGAGGATGCGGCCGGTCTTGGGACGGGCGGCCTTGAGCGCCTCGATCTCGCCCACGGTGGTGCTGAGGATCATGGCCTCGCAGAGGGAGCAGATGAAGGAGACGGCGATGGTGAGCGCGATCGCGAGGATCAGCGGGAGCATGGCGCAGGGAGTAGCGGCCCGGGGGCCGAGGCAAGCGCGCCGGGAGGCGGCTCAGGGCGCGGGGGAGGGCCAGGCGAGGTCGGCGACGGGCAAGGCGTGGCGGGCGAGCTCGGCGCCGGTCTCGTCGTGCACGGTGAAGGTGAGCAGGCGGGTGTCGGGGGGGCCGGAGAGGGCGAGGCGGGAGTAGTTGTTGCGCTGGACGGAGAGGAGGCGGCCGGGATCGGCGGGGAGCTCGCGGGTGTGGGCGCCGGCGGTGAGGGAGGAGCTGGTGAACTCGAGGAGGGGGTAGGGGAGGAGGTCGTCGCGGCGGAGAACCTCGGTGTAGTGGATGTCGCCGCTGAGGAAGACGACGCCGCCGATCTGGTTGGCGCGGATGTAGTCGATGATTTCGGCGCGCTCGGCCTGGAAGCGCTGGTGGTCTTCGGAGCCGGGGTAGAGGCGGCGGGAGAGGAACTGGGAGCCGGTGGCGATGAAGGTGAGGCGCTGGTGGCGGCGGGCGCCGCCCTCGTTGCGGGAGGCGAGCTGCTGCTTGAGCCAGCGGAGCTGGGCCGGCCCGTACTGAGTTTTTGGATACCCGGGCAGGTCCTCGGGGGTGGTGGAGTCGACGCGGTGGGTGCGGTTGTCGAGGAGGAGGAAGACGGCGTCGCCCCACTGGAAGCGGTGGTGGATGGCGGCGGGATCGCGGGGGGTGCCGAAGCTTTGGTTGGGCCAGTAGGCTTCGAAGACGGCGCGGGCGACGGGGGCGAGGGCCCAGTCGCCGTTGGCGTTGTTGGGGCCGAACTCGTGGTCGTCCCAGGTGGCGTAGTGGGGGAGGGCGGCGAGGAAGGGCTGGAGGGCGGGGGTGGCGCGGTCGGTGCGGTAGCGGTACCAGATGCCGGTGGCGGAGGAGTAGTCGGCCTCGCGGAGGTAGAGGGTGTCGCCGAGCCAGAGCATGAAGTCGGCGCCGGAGGCGGCCATGCTGGACCAGATGTCGGGGTGGTCGCTGCCGTAGGGGCGGCCGGGGCGGTCGTAGGCGGCTTCGTTGAAGTAGGCGCAGGAGCCGAGGAGGAAGGAGAAGTCGGGGGCGGGGTGGCGGTACTCGTGTTGTTCG
>JBILUB010000249.1:0-4323 GCA_044371245.1 Opitutaceae bacterium | reverse complement strand
GGCGAGGCGCTTGCCGAGCGTGGTGGGCTGGGCCGGCACGTTATGGGTGCGGCCGGTGAGCATGAGGGAGCGGAAGGACTTCGCGCGCGCGGCGAGTTTGCCCAGCGCGGCGGCGGACTTCAGGCGGACCACGCCGAGGGAGCGGGCGATCTGGAGCTGTTCGACGTTCTCGGTCAGGTCGCGGGAGGTAAGGCCGAGATGGATACACTCGTGGCCGGCGAGGGCGTTGAAGGACTCGATGCGGGCCTTGACGTCGTGGAGGGTCACACGTTCGCGCGCGTCGATGTCGGCGAGGTCGATGTTGTTCTTCACCTTTTCGTAGGCGGCGATGGCCTTGGCGGGGACGGCGAGGCCGAGTTCGCGCTGGGCCTTCATCACGGCGATCCAGTAATCGCGCTCGATCGCGATGCGGCCGGTGGGCGACCAGATGTCTTTGATCAGCGGCGAGGCGTAGCGCTCGGCGAGGACGTTCGGGATGGGGGCGGCGGCGGAGGACGAGGCGGCGGGCATGGCGAAACGGAGGAGAACAACGCCCGCGCGAGCGCGGGGCAAACGTGGAAACGCCGCCGGCCGCTGCCCGGCCCGGCGACTCGGCGGTGGCGAGAGAGTTGCCCGGCGTGGGCGCCCGCGCTTGGATCCTCCGCATGCCCCGCACCCCGTCCGCCTCGCGTCGCCTGGGTCCGCTCCTCGCGCTCTCGCTCGCGCTCAACGTCTTCGGCTTCATTGCCTGGCGGCTCGATCTTCGCGGCTCCGGTGAGCCGGAAGCCGAGTCGCGGCAGGCCGGCCCTCGCGGACCGGTCGCCGCGGGCGCGGCCGGGCGGTCTGCGTCGGATGCTCCGATCGCGGCCGCCGGCGCCGAGGCGCCGCCCATCGAGGTCGCGGCGAAAGATCTTCCGCGGGCGGTGCGTGACGCGCTCCGGGCCGCCGGGGTGAAGGACAGCGTGGCGCGTCGCTTGGTGGAGCAGGTGGTTTGGGACCGGCACTCGACCACCGAGCCGCGGCCGTGGTGGCAGGCGAGCGCGATGGGCAGCGGGTTTTCCACGCCGTCGCCGGCGACGTTCAAGGCGGTCGGCGCCGAGCTGTCCGCGCTTTTCCCCGAGAGCCCGGGCCTAGGCGGCCGGTCGGATCCGCGCCTCGACGTCCTGTCGGAGGAGAAACGCCGCGCGGTCGAGCGCGTGCTGCGGGACTACGCCGACATGAGCGGCGTGATCCACGCCGAGATGATGGCTTTCCAGATGCCGGAGGATCAGGAGCGGCTCGCCCTGCTCAAAGCCGAGCGCGACCAGGATCTCGCCGCCTTGTTGACCCCGGAGGAATACGCCGAGGTCACGCTGTTGGAGTCCCCGGCCGGGCAGCGCGCGCAGTTTATCGCCCAGCAACTCGACCTCACCGAG
Source organism: Opitutaceae bacterium (assembly GCA_044371245.1). Classification (GTDB taxonomy): domain Bacteria; phylum Verrucomicrobiota; class Verrucomicrobiia; order Opitutales; family Opitutaceae; genus IMCC26134_A. The sequence continues at coordinate 2,929 of JBILUB010000249.1, read as the reverse complement.
GCGGAGTTTCGGGCGGTGGTGCGGCTCCGGCAGGAGGCCGACGCGCGGATGGCCGGCGCGTCTCCGTCCACTCCCGGGCAACACGCGGCCGAGGAGGCGCGTTTCCAGCGGGAGCTGGCGAACCTGCTCGGGGAGGAGCGCGTGCACACCCGGGGCTTGAGCGGCTCGCAGGACGCGAAGTTGCTCGAAAAAGCCCGGATGCGGCTGGGTTTTTCGGACGAGGTGTTCGAGCAGGTCCTCGCTCAGCGTCTGCGGGTGGACGCCACCGTGACCCAGGTGGTGGCCTCCTCCGCTCCGGTCGCGGAGAAACGCGCCGCGCTCCGTCGTGAAGCGGCCGCGGTCAAGGCCGAGGTCGCGCGCCTGCTCGGCCCCCGGGGCGCGGAGGCCTACTTCCTGCAGAATGGCATGTATTGGCTGAGCGACCTGGAGCGCGGCCGGGGCATCCGTTTCGATCCGCCAGGGGCATTCGAGAGCTTCGAGGTTCGTTAATCGGCGGGCTGATCAGCCGCTCAGGCCAGTCCCCTGGATGCGGCGAGATTTGTCAGGCGCTCCACGTCTTTGGCGCCGAGGAAGCCCTTCCCGTGCGCGCCACCCACCTGCGCGACCACCCAGAAGCCGGCGCGACCCGAAGGGGAAAACACCACGAAAAACTCCGCCCCGGCCTTGCCCGCCAGCAAGGGCGCGGCGCGGTGGCGGTCGATAAACTCGATGAAGCTCTCGTCCCACGCGCTCCACGCGCCGGAGCCCGCGCCGAAGCGCAGGCCGCTCGCGTTTTGATGTCCGATCTCGCCGAGCGGGATCACCTGCTCGAGGTCGCCGTCGAACTCGCGGTGCAGACGCATCAAGTGCTGCACAAAAAATCTCCCCATCCGGATCGCCACCTCGGTGCGGCAGGCCTCGTAGGCTGAGCCTCGAACGAGGGATGCCGGCAGGGTCCGGGGCTCCGTCCGCACCGCCGAGGCCGACGCCCCGCTCCCGCTCCGACCTCGCTCGGAAAGCTTCATGCCGGAGGGAGCGGGCTTGGGCCGCTTGCGTGGATACCTGGGGGCGTGCGTATTTCGCCCGATTTCATCGCCGGGTACCTAAAGTTATGCCGGCCGTGACCGATGGTGCGGCGAAGTCTTGAGGTCCTCGCCCTCCCTCGTGACCAAGCTACCCCTCTCGACCAAGCTGTATGGCGTCGTGGCCGTGCCGCTCTTCTTGGCCGCCCTCATCGGCGGCCTCGGCCTGCACGCCGTCCGCGACACCAACGCCGGACTCCAGGCCGTGTATCAACATCGGGTCGTCCCCCTCGAACAGCTCAAGAAAATCGCCGACGCCTACGCCGTGCAGGTCATCGACGCGGTCAACAAGGCCAACGCGGGGCAGATGAACGCCGGGCAGGCCCTGGCCTCCGTCCGCGACGCCCAGCAGACCATCGCCCGCGAGTGGGCCTCCTACCTCGCCTCCTCCCTCGGCCCCGACGAACTCGCGCTGGTCGAAAAGGCCAAGCCCCTCTTCGGCGCCGCGGACGCGCAGATCGAGAAACTTCTCGCCCGCCTGCAGACTTTTCCCGCCGAGACCTCCTTGTCCGGCGAGTTCAACGAATTCGACGGGCCGCTCTACGCCGAGATCGACCCCATCTCCGAAAAAATCTCCGACATCGTGGTCTACCAGCTCCGCGCCGCGGGCGAGGAATACGAGGCGGCGCAGCGCCGCTACGCCGCCATCCTGCTGAAGATCCTCCTGCTCGTCGGCAGCGGCAGCGCCATCACCGCCGTCATCGCCGTGTATCTCGTGCGCCGCGTGTCCCGCCTGCTCGCGGCCGCCACCCGCGACGTCGAAACCGCCATCGCCCACACCTCCGCCGCCAGCTTCCAGGTCTCCTCCAGCAGCCAGACCCTCGCGGAGGGGGCGAGCCGGCAGGCCGCCACTCTGGAGCAAACAAGCGCCGCCCTCGAGGAGATGGCCACCACCACCCGACGCAACTCCGACAGCGCCTCCGCCGCCCACGCCGACGCCACCACCACCCGGCGCGACGCCGAGAACGGGTCCACCCAGCTCACGGCCTTGCGGGGCGCGCTCAACAGCCTCGCCACCTCCTCGAACGACATCTCCGCCATCATCCGCACGATCGAAGAGATCGCCTTCCAGACCAATATCCTCGCCCTCAACGCCGCCGTGGAGGCCGCCCGCGCGGGCGAGACCGGCGCCGGCTTCGCCGTCGTCGCCGAGGAAGTGCGCGCCCTCGCCATCCGCTGCTCCGCCGCCGCCCGCGACACCGTCGTAAAGATTACCCAGGCCTCCACCGACAGCCGCCGCAGCGTGGACCTCGGCGCCGAGGTCGCCTCCTGCCTGACGCGAATCTTCACCTCGGTGCGCGACATCGAGACGCGCGTCGCGGAGATCGCCACCGTCTCGCGCCAGCAGGCCACCGGCGTCGACCAGCTCAACCACGCGGTCCGTGAGCTCGACCAACTCACCCAGACCAACGCCGCCTCCGCCGAGGAATCAGCCAGCGCTTCCGAAGAGCTCTACGCGCAGTCGCAGGAGCTCACCTCCACCGTCGGAGTGCTCGTGGAGATCGTCGAGGGCGGACGCCCCAAGCGCCAAGCGCCGCCCATGGCCGCCCCGCCCGCGCCGGCGAAGACCCGGCCCCGGGCTCTGCGCCCCTCGCAGCCCGTCTCCGGCTGAGCGCGGCCAGCCGCACCCCGGCGCAGCGGCCGGCTCTCAGCCCAGGCACTTCACCGCCAGCTCGCGCATCACCGCCGGCTCCTCCTTCGGGCGCTGGATGATCGCCTCGAAGGCCTCGGCCAACGCGAGCTGGATGTCGATATGGTGCTTGAGCGACGACGCCTTCGCGCCGGCGGCTAGCTTGCCGACATACCAGGCGTTTTGGCTGAAGAGATTCGCCGCGTTTTTCTCCCCCGCCCCGACGAAGTGTTTGCCG
>JBILUB010000350.1:0-3341 GCA_044371245.1 Opitutaceae bacterium | reverse complement strand
GGAACTGGCCTTTTTTAACGTTGATGGTGCGGCCGGTGGCGGCGGCGGCGAGGAGGAGGTCGGTCTGGCGGCAGAGGTAGGCGGGGATCTGGAGGACGTCGCAGATCTCGGCGACGGGGGCGCACTGGGTGCTTTCGTGGACGTCGGTGACGCAGGGCAGGCCGTAGTCGCGCTTCACCAGGGCGTGGAGGGCGAGCCCGGTTTCGAGGCCGGTGCCGCGGCCGCCGGAGATGGAGGTGCGATTGGCTTTGTCGAAGGAGCCCTTGAAGACGAAGTGGATTTCCGGATACGCGGCGCGGAGGGCGTGGAGTTTGCCGGCGACGGCGCGGACGACGGACTCGTTCTCGAGGGAGCAGGGGCCGGCGAGGACGAGGAGTTTCTTCGGGTCGAAGAGGGGCATGGGCGGAGGGCGGCGGGGAGGGCGGCCGCGGGTGGGCGGGGGTGGAGGGGCGGTTACTTGCGCTTGGCGGGGGCGGATTTCTTTTTGGCGGGGGCGGGTTTGCGGGCTTTTAGCGCGGCGGCGACGAAGGCGGTGAAGAGGGGGTGGGGCTGGAGGGGTTTGGACTGGAACTCGGGGTGGAACTGGACGGCGAGGAAGAAGGGGTGGTCCTTGAGCTCGACGATTTCGACGCGGTTGCGGCGGGGGTTGATGCCGGAGACGAGGAGGCCGGCGCGCTGGATCTGGCCGACGTAGGCGTTGTTGACCTCGTAGCGGTGGCGGTGGCGTTCGCGGATGCTCTCGGCCTTGTAGGCGCGGGCGGCCTTGGAGCCGGGGGCGAGGGCGCACTCGTAGCTGCCGAGGCGCATGGTGGCGCCTTTATCGATGATCTTTTTCTGCTCCTCCATCATGTTGATGACGGGGTGGGGGGTGTTGGCGTCGAATTCGGTGGAGTTGGCCTCCTTCAGTTTGAGGACGTTGCGGGCGAACTCGATGACGGCGATTTGGAGGCCGAGGCAGAGGCCGTAGTAGGGGACTTGGTTTTCGCGGGCGTAGCGGGCGGCGATGATTTTGCCCTCGGTGCCGCGGTCGCCGAAGCCGCCGGGGACGAGGATGCCGTCGAGGCCTTTGAGGAGGGTGGTGCCGCCGCGTTTCTCGAGGTCTTCGGCGTCGATGCGGACGATCTCGACCTTGGTGTTGTTGGCGATGCCGGCGTGGGTGACGGACTCGTAGACGGATTTATACGCGTCCTGGAGCTCGATGTATTTGCCGACGACGCCGATGCGGACGTGGTGGGCGGGGTGATTGATGCGGCGGGCGAGCTCGGCCCAGACGTTGCGCTCGGGCTGGGGTTTGTGGAGGCCGAAGAGGTCGACGACGAGTTGGTCGAGGCCTTCGTTTTGGAGGGCGAGGGGGAGTTCGTAGATCGATTTGACGTCGGCGCACTCGATGACGGCTTTGACCGGCACGTTGCAGAACATGGAGAGTTTGTCGCGGACGCCGGGCTCGATGGGGTGTTCGGTGCGGCAGACGAGGACGTGGGGCTGGATGCCGATTTCGCGAAGTTTGGCGACGGATTGCTGGGTGGGCTTGGTCTTGAGCTCGCCGGCGGCGGCGAGGTAGGGGACGAGGGTGACGTGGAGGAAGACGACGTCGCGGGGGCCTTGCTCGAGGGAGAACTGGCGGAGGGCTTCGAGGAAGGGCAGGCCCTCGATGTCGCCGGTGGTGCCGCCGATCTCGGTGATGAGCACGTCGACGTCTTTGGCGGCGATGGTGATGCGCTCCTTGATTTCGTTGGTGACGTGGGGGATGACCTGGACGGTTTTGCCGAGGTAGGCGCCGCGGCGCTCTTTTTGGATGACGCTTTCGTAGACCTGGCCGGAGCTGAGGCTGTTGACGCGGGAGAGTTTGCCGCTGGTGAAGCGTTCGTAGTGTCCGAGGTCGAGGTCGGTCTCGGCGCCGTCTTCAAGCACGTAGACTTCGCCGTGCTGGTAGGGGCTCATGGTGCCGGGGTCGACGTTGAGGTAGGGGTCGAATTTCTGGATGCGGACGGTCAGTCCGCGCATTTCCAGGAGCGCGCCGAGGGCGGCGGCCGTGAGGCCCTTGCCCAGGGAGGAGACGACACCGCCAGTCACAAAGATATACTTCATCGGGAAACGGTCGATGAAGCCCCCGCCTCCGGGACTGACAAGAAAATCCCCGGACGGGCGCGACTGGCGGGGGGCCTTCAGGCTTCCAGCCACCAGGCGAAGGCGGCGAGAAACACGGCGAGGAGGGCGACGAGGCCGGCGTAGAGGCCCCATTTCAGGGGTTTGGCGAGGAGGGCGAGGAGTGCGCCGCCGATGATCGCGACGCAGAGGAGCACAAGCCAGCGGGGGTAGGCCCGCAGGGGCTCGAGCCATTCGCTGGCGAGAAGGGGCGCGGCGTCCATCGCGGGTCTAGGATGGGACCTGGGTTTCGCGCGCCAACCGTTTCCTGTGGGTGGGGGCCAACTTCGGCCTTTCCCCGCGCGCGCGCTCCGCCCACGCTGCGGCCTTTCGCATCCCGCGAATCCCTTTTGTCCAACATGTCCACCCACACCAAACCCCAAGTCCTTTGCTGGCTGCTTTGCGACGGCGTCCATATCGATCCGGCCACCGGCAAACACACGATTCTCGGCGTTTTCTCCGCGATCCGCGGTCGTCAGTTCCCTCTGACGCACCCGTTCATGATCTGGTTTTTGACGCTGACCGAGGTCGCGGCGGGCAAACACAAGATCAAGATCTCGCTGGGTTTGACGGCCGAGAGCATGAGCCCGCTGCTGGACCGGGAGTTTGAATCCCAGGGGCCGGCGCAGCGGATCAATTTGATCAACGATGTGCGCAATCTCTCCTTCCCCGCGCCGGGCGACTACTCGATCCAGATCGAGGTGGATGGTGAGATCCTGCTGGTGACCGGTCTGACGGTGGCCAACTGAGGTCCGCCTCCGGTTCTTGGTGTCACCGCGCCGCGCCCGATTCGGGCGCGGCTTCTTTTTTCTTTCGACCTTGGGGGGCGGGATCGTCGACTTGGGGTTTTTTCCCATGTCTTCCCTCGACTTGCTCGGTGTCGGCTCTCCCATCATGGATCTCACCGCGAAGGTGACCGAGGATTTTCTGGCCACGGTGAGGGGGGACAAGGGCGGGATGGTGTTGGTGGATGCGCCCGAGATGCATGCGATGGTGGCGAGATTGCCGGTGCCGCCGGTGCTGGAGAATGGCGGCAGCGCGGCAAATGTGGCCCGCGCCGCGGCGCGTCTGGGGCTAAGGGTGGGGTTTTTGGGCAAGCTCGGTGATGATGAAACGGCGGCCGCTTATCGGGCGCAGGCGGCGGCGGTCGGGCTGGATCTCGCCCGCAACAAAACCGGGCCGGGCCAGCCGAACGC
>JBILUB010000248.1:0-4332 GCA_044371245.1 Opitutaceae bacterium | reverse complement strand
TCCCGCAGGTTTGGCGGCAGGAGCAACTCGGTGTCGTGGTCGACGTTGACAAACTTTGGCATACCATTGCTCAGCAATTATTAGGCCAACTGACTAACTAAGTCCGACAGGCTGCTAGGAAACGTCCGCTTCCAGGGCGAGAAGCAGACGGTGCAGCAGCGCGGTCGCCGCCGCCCCGTGCTCCCGCGCGCCACGCGCGAGATCCGCCGCCCCCTGCACCCAGCGTCCCCCGCCGGCCAGCTCGTCCGCGCAGCCCTCGGCGATCCGGCCCAGCGCCTCCGGGTCCATCTCGAGATGAAACTGCAGGCCGAGCACCCGCTCACCCCAGGCGAAGGCCTGCTCGGCGCAAGCCGCGCTGGCACCCAGACGGATCGCGCCGGGCGGCAGGGTAAAGGTGTCCCCGTGCCAGTGCAGGACCATCGACTCGCCCGGCAGGGCGAAACGGTGAGCCGACGCGACGGGATCGGCCCGCAAGGGCCACCACCCGATCTCACGCTCGGGATTCTGCACGATCTTCGCCCCCAGCACGTCGGCGATCAGCTGGGCGCCGAGGCAAATCCCGAGCACCCTTCGGCCGGTGGCGCAGGCGGCGGCGATCGCCGCCTTCTCCGCCGGCAACCACGGATGATCCCGGTGTTGATACACATTCATCGGTCCCCCCAGCACGATCAACCAGTCGTATTCCGCCGGCGCCGGCGCCGTGGCGCCCGCCCACCAGCGGGTCGTGGCAAGCGTGTGACCGCGCGACTGCAGCCACGGCTCGATGAGACCGGGCCCTTCAAAGGGCACGTGTTGGAAAAATCGGATACGCATGGTCCGCCGGATCGGCGCCCCGTGTAAGCAGGAATCCCGCCGAGCTCGCGCGCCCGGCGGGAAGGGGCGCCGGCGGACGGCTCAACGCCATTCGTAGCGCACCCGGTAGGTGAGGATCTTCTCCTCGTCCGGCTGGAGCTTGAGGCGAAACTCGACGCTGTCGGCCGCGAGCTTCTCATGCGGCTCCGACTGCTGCACGAACCTCCAGTTCAGCCCCGCCTGCAGGGGCTCGACCACCCGCACCTCCACCGGCTCGGACTTGCGATTCCGCAAGGTGATTTCGAAGGCCTCCTCGCGAAAATCGTTCCGCGCGCTCACCTGCATGTCGGCCTGTTTCCGCTCCACGACCAGATCGAAAACATCGCCCGTGTAGAGACGCACGGTTTCGTTGCGCGCGGTGTGATCCAGGTTGTTCTCCCCGACAAACTCGAGGCGGCCATCGGCCGCGTCTTGGCGGTAGAAGCGGGCCCGACCGGCGGGCAGGGGCAGACCGAGACCGCCGTTCTCCTTGGTGTTTTTAAACTCGCGCACCGTCGCGACCTTCGCGCCGTACTTCAGCACGTCGTAGATGTAGAGCTGGGGCGCGGTCACGCCGGTGGCGCGGAGAAACTCGACCTGCTTGGTCTCCTGATCGCGCAGGGTGACGGGGCGCGGCAGCGAGTAGAGGTGAAACTCGTCGAAGGCTTTCTCCGTAACCCCCGCGTCGGCCGCCATCGCCGCCATCATCATCTCCTTTTGGCGGCGGGGAGCGAAAGCCGCGGGGGGCTGCACCCGGTTCACGTCACCGGCCATCAATTTCACCGCGGCTTGGTCGAAGCGCTTGCCGGTGTCGTTGCGCAGACTCACCCAGCCCACGATATCGACTTGGTCGCCCTTTTCGGGGGCGACGAGATTGTAGGCGGCCTGCCAGCTCATGCCGCCGGTGATGTAGCCGAGCTCGGCCTCGAGGCGGACCGCCCCGGGAGCATGCAGTTGCCACGAGAGCGTGGGCTGAAGGATGGCGTCGTCACCCAGACCGGGGAAAACCGGCTGGCCGGGCAGGGAAAAACGCAGTTTGCCATCCACCTCAATGATCGGGGTGGCGGCCTCGCCCGCGGACTTGTAGCCGCTGCGGATCACCCGGCCCTGCACCGTGTACTCCTTCGCGTCGCGATCGGTGAGGATAAAGTCGAGCACGCGGCCCTCGTGCATCTGCAGCAGCAGACCCTGCGAAGCGGCGTCGGCGCGGTAACTCTGCTCGAGGATGCGCAGGGGCACCCGGCCGGCGACGTCACGGAGCACGACCGAATCGGGCTCCAGCTGCGTGGTGGCTCCGGAAAAATTCACGGTGTTCACGCCCGCTTGCAGCTCGAGCGGGAGCGTCTCGCGCACGACGGCGAAATTCTGGTTGTAGATGGTGAGCGCGGGTCCCGCCCCGAGGGCGAGGGGGAGCGCGAGCGGAAGGGCGGCGAGGAGGGTGGCGAGGGTGGCGGGTTTCATGGCGTGGAGGATAGAGTGACTGGAAAGGCAGCCGCTTGTTCAGCCGAAACTTGTCAGGTCTTTGTCAGGTCGGCCCGCGAGCCGGGGCGCCTTTCGGTTTGCCTGTCGCGTCGGCGCCGCGAGCGTGGGCCGCACACGACATGGATTTCCCCCCGTCCGGCAGCGATCCCTTCTCCTCCGGGAGCACCGTGCCCGCGATCGATTTTCGAGCGGAGCTCAACGACGAGCAATTCAACGCCGTCACCGCCGAGCCCGGCCCCCTCCTGGTGCTGGCCGGCGCCGGCTCGGGCAAAACCCGCACCCTCACCTACCGGGTCGCCTACCTGCTCTCGATGGGGGTCCGCCCGGGCGAGATCCTTCTCCTCACGTTTACCAACAAGGCGGCCAAAGAGATGCTGGCCCGGGTCGATCAACTCACCGGCGTGGAGCCCCGCCGTTTCTGGGGGGGCACCTTCCACTCCATCGGCGCGCGCATCCTGCGCATCCACGGCGAGGCGATCGGTCTGCAGAAAAACTTCTCCATCCTCGACGCCGACGAGTCGGAAACCCTGCTGAAGCAGGCGGTCGAGGGCGTGGACAAACTCTTCTTCAAGGACAAGACCCACCCCAAGCCCGGCCCGCTGCACAGCGTGCTCTCGCTCGCGCGCAACACCCGGCTGGAGATCGCCGAGACCGTCTCGCGCCATTTCCCGCAATACACCGATCTGGCCCATTTTTTCCCGCCCTTCGCCGCCGCCTACGCCGCGGCCAAGAAGGAGCAAAACGTCCTCGATTACGACGACCTGCTGGAGCTCTGGCTCGAGCTGCTGGTCAAGTGCCCCGACCTCGCCGAGTACTTTGCCAATCGCTTCCGGCACGTGCTGGTCGACGAGTACCAGGACACCAACACGCTCCAATCCGAGATCGTGGACCGCATGGGCTCCCACCACCGCATCATGGCCGTGGGCGACGACGCGCAGTGCATCTACTCGTGGCGCGGGGCGAACTTCGAGAACATCATGACCTTCCCCGACCGGCATGAGGGCACGGTCATCCACCGCATCGAGACCAACTACCGCTCGACGCCCCAGATCCTCGCCCTCGCCAACGGCGTCCTCGAGGCCCAGCCGGTCGGCCGTCACTTCGAGAAAAAACTCCTGGCCCATCGTGCCAACTCCCAGAAACCCTGCGTGGTCCAGGCGATGGACGACCGCGAGCAGGCCGAGTTCATCGTCAAGCGCGTGCGCTCGCTGATCGAGGACGACGGCGTGTCGCCGGCGGAGATCGCGGTGCTCTACCGCTCCCATTTCGTGGCGCTCGAGACGCAGCTCGCCCTCTCGCGCGCGGGCATACCGTACACCATCACCAGCGGGGTTAAGTTTTTCGAACGCCAGCACGTGCGCGACCTCATCGCCCTGCTCCAGTTCGTCTACAACCCGAGCAACACGCTGGCCTGGATCCGGCTCGCGAGCCTGCTGCCCAAGGTCGGCGAAAAAGGCGCGCAGAAGATCCACGCCGCCGCTCTCGATCACGCACGGTTTCTGCGCCTCGACTTTGTCGACGCACTGGGCAGCGACGACGTGAAGGCCAAGGTGCCGCCCGCGGCCAAGGACGATTGGGCGCAGTTTGCCGCTTCCCTGCGCGAGGTGGCCCACGCGATGAGGAGCGAAAAGCCCGCCCGGGTGATCGAGCTCGCGATCGAGGGCTGGTACGGAGACTACCTCAAGGGCGCCTTCGCGGACTATACCGAGCGCCACGAGGAGTTGAAGGCCTTGACCGGCTTCGCCTCCCGCTTCGACGACATGCAGGAACTGCTGGCCCAGGTGGTGCTGCTCAACGGCGAGACGAGCGACCGCTCGGTGGCCGCCGATCAGGAGGCGATCAAACTGACCACCGTGCACCAGTCCAAGGGCCTCGAGTACGACGCCGTTTTCGTGATCGGCCTGGCGGACGGGATGTTCCCCGGGCGCCGCTCGATCGAGGATGGCGACGTGGAGGAGGAGCGCCGGCTTTTCTACGTCGCGGTCACCCGGGCGACGAACGAGCTCTACCTCTGCTACC
>JBILUB010000246.1:0-4336 GCA_044371245.1 Opitutaceae bacterium | reverse complement strand
CCCTAGAATGAACGGCGCCATGCACCCCGAAGCCCCCCCTCCCCCGCGCCGCCTAGTCACGGAACGCGATGTTCGTGGGGGTGACGTCGTGCAGGTAGATCCCGTAGGTCCGCAACAGGGCCAACACAGCCCGCACTTCCCGCCAACGCTCCGGCCCAAACTGCTCCAGCTTTTCCTCCTCCCAGTAGCTCCATTGCTCGGGGGAAAACTCCGGCTCCTCGTCCAACCAGGCCCCGCCAAAATCCAGCACGAAGGGCCGGGTCACGATGCTCATCTCGATCGCGAGACACTCGTCGTCCGCGCCGAGCAACTGCGGCACGTGGAAGCCCCGCAAGGTCACCACCTCGCTTTGTGCCAGCCGCTGGTAGCAGGCCAGTTCGCGACGGTAGGCATCCTCGGCCCGGTGGATCTTCACCGCCCAGCGGGCGAAATTTCCGTTGTCTTGGGCGACCCTCACCACACCCTGAATTCCGACGCCCAGTTGCTCCGCCCAGACGCTGTTTCGTCGCCCCGCGTAAGCCTCCGAACGCCGCCTCAAGATGTCATCCATGTTGACCGCCCCCGCGACCGCTCACTCCGCCCAGGTGCTCATGCGCTTGGTGGTGGACGGCGCGGAGTTGCCGGTGGTGCAGCTAGGCCCGGACTTCCTGATTTTGGAAAAGCCCATCGATTCGGCCGCCGGTGCCGCCGAGCTCGTGCTGCAAGTGGACTCCAGCGAACGCCGCTGGCCGGTCGCACTGCCAGACGGACTGCGCTCCACGGCGCTGCGCACTCGCACCGCCCCGCGATAAGCGCCCGCCCGGCGCCGATTAAAGGAGCCGCGCTCCGAAGAGCGCGGAGGATTGATCCCATTTTGGGAACTGCTCGCCCCTGCCAATGCTTCAACGGAGCCCCAACCAATGCACACTTCATTGGAAGGGGAGTTTGAGGGGAAATCGAACATTGCTCCGAACCCATCGCGCTCCAACGCAAGTCAACCTCGCTAAGCCACCCCTCGCCCCACGGATGTCCGACCCCGGCCGCTAATCTCCCACCCATCCCGATGCCCGCCACCTTCGCTGCCTGCTTCCAAACCGCCACCGGCGGCCAGACCCCCTACGCCTACCAAGTCCGCCTCGCCGGCGACACCGCCGGCACGCCCTGCGCCTCCCAGCTGATCAACATCCCCACCGGCCTCGGCAAAACCGCGGCCGTCGTCCTCGCCTGGCTTTGGAACCGTGTAGCCCATCCCGACGCCGCCCACCGGGAAACTTGGCCGCGCCGCCTCATTTACTGTCTGCCCATGCGCACGCTCGTCGAGCAGACGCGCGACGAAATCCTCCGCTGGCTCAACAACCTCGAAACCCACGCCGCCGCCCTCGGCCTCGACGCCACCGCAGTTACACAACTCCGTTGGCTCAAAACTCACTCGCCCGTCATCCTCATGGGCGGCGAGGAAAACGACGCCGACCGCCGCGAATGGGACATCCACCCCGAGCGCCCCGCTATCCTCATCGGCACTCAGGACATGCTCCTCAGCCGGGCCCTCAATCGCGGCTACGGCATGGCCCGCGCGCGCTGGCCCATGCACTTCGGCCTGCTCAATAACGACGCCCTCTGGGTCCTCGACGAAACCCAGCTCATGGGCGTCGGCGTGCGCACCTCCGCCCAGCTCGAAGGCCTGCGCCACAAACTCGGCACCGCCCTGGGTTGCTCCACTTGGTGGGCCAGCGCCACCCTCGACCCGCGCCTCCTCCTCTCCCCCGACCACCCCTCGCTTCCGCCCACGCTTGCGCTTGAAGCCGAGGACCGCGCGAGCCCCGAAGTCGCCGCCCGCGTCGAGTCCGTCAAACGTCTCGCCGCCCTACCGCTCACCCTTACCAGCGATGCCGCCAAAATCGTCGAACCCTACATCGACCAGCTGGCCTCCTCCGTCCTCTCTCGCCACCAACCGGACACCACCACGCTCGTTATCCTTAATCGCGTGGACCGCGCCAAAGATTTGTGCGCCGCGCTCGACAAACTTGCCAAAAAACAGCCGCTGCCCGCGCGTGTGCTGGTCCATTCCCGCTTTCGCCCGCTGGAGCGTGAGCCCCTCTCCACTCGCATCAAGGAGACCGGCGAAAAAATCATCATCGCCACCCAAGCCATCGAAGCCGGCGTGGATATTTCCGCCCGCACTTTGATCACCGAACTCGCCCCCTGGTCCTCACTCGTCCAGCGCTTCGGCCGCTGCAACCGCAAGGGCGAATTCAACACCACCGGCGGCGCCGATATTTTTTGGACCAACCTTGAATCCGACGACCCCAAGAACGCCGCCGGACTCGCCCTTCCCTACACCCCCGAACGACTCGCCACCGCGCGAGATCTGCTCCGCCAAGCTGAACCCGGCGGCGCTTCTCCCTCTGCCCTCGAAGCGATCCACGCCGAGGAGCCCTTGTCCGAGTCGCACCTCCTCCGCCGCAAGGACCTAGTCGATCTCTTCGACACCACGCCCGACCTCTCCGGCCTCGACCTCGACATCGCCCGCTACATCCGCGACGACGACGAACGGGACGTGCAAGTCTTCTGGCGCGAGATTCCCAAGAACGAAAAAGCCCCCGCCGACACCATCGTCCCCGACCGCCGCGAACTCGTCCGCGTCGCCGCCCACGCCTTCAAGAAATTCGCCGAGAAGAACAAAGGCTCCATCTGGCGCCGCGATCCCCTCGAAGGCTCCTGGGAGGAGTTTCGCAACACCTACCACGTCGCCCCCGGCCAAGTCTTCCTCGTGGATAGCACGGTCGGCGGCTACTCGACCACGCTCGGCTGGACCGGCGACAAATTCAAGGAATCCATCCCCATTCTCGCCGAGCCTGCTCCCGCTCCCGCCGACCATCCGCGCGACGGCCAAGGCCTCGACGACGAAAGCCAGGTCAACCGCTTCCAAACCCTCGCCGACCATACCGCGCACGTCGTCCACGCCTGCACCAAAAAACTCGACGCGCTGGCCCCCGCCGCTTCCGCCCCGTGGCGCTTGCAGTTGCTGACCGCCGCCCGCTGGCACGACGTCGGCAAAGCCCATCCCGTCTTCCAAACCTTCCTCACCGAAGGTCGCGAAGCCATCCCCGCCTACGCCACCGTCCGCACACACTTGCTTGCCAAGGCCCCGTGGCGCGCCGGCACCCGCTTCCAGCGTCCGCATTTCCGCCACGAACTCGCCTCCGCCCTCGCTTGGCTCCAAGCCGGCGACGCCGACGAACCACGCCTCCGCAATCTCGTCGCCTATCTCATCGCGACGCATCACGGCAAAGTCCGCCTCTCCCTCCGCGCCATGCCCGGAGAAACCGTGCCGCCCGCCACCACCGACCAGCCCGACACCGACCGCCTCCACGCCCGCGGCATTTGGCAAGGCGATGTCATCCCCGGCGCAGATACGCCCCCGCTCGCACTGGACGGCGTGCCCGCCCAACTCCCGCCACTCGATCTCTCGCTCATGCGCCTCGGCGAAACCGACGGCTCCCCCTCATGGACCGCCCGCGTGCTCTCGCTCCGCGACGCTACCGACCTCGGCCTCTTCCGCCTCGCCTGGCTCGAAACCGTCCTCCGCGCCGCCGATGCGGAAGGCTCGAAACACTAAACAACTGCCACGCCATGCACACCATTCCCCTCCCCGGCTGCACCCCCACGCCACTTGCCGCCTATCTCAAGGCCCTCGGCCTATTCCGCATCCTCTCACAGCAAAGCCCCGAGACCGCGCCACGCTCGTTCTGGCAAGGCAACGAGTTCGTCCTCGTTTCGACTCTGGATCGCGAGGCGCTTCGCGACTTTCTGCTCCATCAATACTCCCCATCACCCCTAGTCGCGCCGTGGAACGGCGGCAGCGGGTTCTACCCGAAGGACAACACATCGGCCGCCGAAGCGATTGCCGCTTCCTCGGCACCGCGCTACGCCACCTATCGCGACACGCTCGTCGCCTCCCGTGCCGCGATCAACCACCTGGCCCTCGCCGAGAAGCCCGACGCCGATCAAAAAGCGTGCCTTCTCCTTCGCTGCCGAAACACCTTCTCCGAACCTGCCCTCGAATCGCTCGACAGCGCCTTTGTCCTTACCGACGGCGGCCCCAAATACCCTCCGCTGCTCGGCACCGGATTCAACGACGGGCGACTTGAGTTCACCAACAACTTCATGCAGCGCCTCGTCGAACTCTTCGACGTAGGCGATCCCGCCGCCCCGGCCACCTCCGAAGCAACCGCCTTGCTCGACAACGCGCTCTTCGCCACCCCCGCCCGCGGCCTGTCCGACAAACCCATCGGCCAATTCAGCCCGGCCGCCGGCGGCGGCGCCAACGCCACCACGGGCTTCGACGCGAAGAGCA
>JBILUB010000245.1:0-4353 GCA_044371245.1 Opitutaceae bacterium | reverse complement strand
AGAACCCCGCCCGCTCTTCCGGCGTGAACCCCGGGTTCCTGACGTTGTCCTTCGGCCGCGCCAAATCGATCTCCTGGTGCGCCACGTTCAAGTCGCCGCAGCACACGACCGGCTTGCGCCGCTCCAGCGCCTGCAAATGACGCAGGAATTCGGCGTCCCAGACCTGACGGTAGGCCAGGCGGCGCAACCCCTCCTGCGCGTTCGGTGTGTACACGTTGACCAGGAAGAAACGCTCGAACTCCGCGGTGATCACCCGGCCCTCCCCGTCGTGCTCCGGCATTCCGATGCCGAAACTCACGCCCAGCGGCGCCACCCGGGAGAGGATCGCGGTACCGGAGTAACCCTTCTTCTGCGCCGGATGGAAAAGCACCGTCGTGTATCCGGCCGGCCACGACACATGGGCCACGTCGCCCGGATGGCACTTCGTCTCCTGCAGACAAATCACCTCCGCGCCGCTCCCCACCATCCAGGGCAGCAAGGTGCCCTTGTCCAGACCCGCCCGGGCGCCATTCACATTCCACGAAAGCAGTTTCATGCGATGAAAAAAGCCGGACCCTGCCGACGGAGCCCGCGGTCGGCAAGCGCCCGCCCGCCCGCCCACCGGGGATTACCCAAGCCACCGTTCCGTCGGCGCAGCCCACCCGCCCGGCCGCGGGCAACCGCGCTTTCCCGTTGGACATGTGAGGCGGGTCCTTGGTCACTTGGCGGGGCCCGCCCATATGTCCCCGCTCGTCCATCGCCCACTCGGCCAACGCATCCCCGACCGTCTGCACGCCGTGTCCTGCAGCCTGCCGACCATGCGGGACGTCGTCGGCTATGAGGAAAAAGATCCCGCCACCCTGGCGCACTTGAGCAGCGGCTACCCCCGCTTTGTCGTCCACCCCCTGCTGCGCCGCATCGCCGACACCCTCCGGCGCGATGATCCCTCGCTCGCGAAACGCCCGATACAATTGTGCGCGGGACCGGCGGCCGCGGCCGCGTTGCAAGAGCACCTCCGCGGACAGGGCGAGATCCTGTCCCTCACCCCCGCCATCACCGCGCTCGCCCTTCCCGCCGCCGCATCCGATGAGCTGCAAACCCAGGCGC
The DNA here is from genome assembly GCA_044371245.1 of Opitutaceae bacterium. Taxonomy (GTDB): domain Bacteria; phylum Verrucomicrobiota; class Verrucomicrobiia; order Opitutales; family Opitutaceae; genus IMCC26134_A. The sequence continues at coordinate 3,267 of JBILUB010000245.1, read as the reverse complement.
GCCGCTACCTCCAGCACACCGGGGCCTTCGCCTCCTCACGCGCGGCCGAGGACTGGCTGGTCGCGCTCGGCGAGTTGCCCGCGGTCGAGCCGGAGGATGATTCCCCGGGCCTCGGAGGCGCCGACCCCGGCTCGGACGAGGCCGATGAGGAGGCCGCGGCCCACGTCCGCACGCGGCTCTCGGCCTGGCTGGCCCACGGCGTCACCCCCGGCGATATTCACCTCTGCGCGAGCGGCATGGCCGCCACCTACGCCGCCTTCCAAGCCGTCACCGCCGTCCAGGCCCCGCGCGGGCGCACCCGCTGGATCCAGCTCGGCTGGCTCTACCTCGACACGATCGCGATCCTCCAAAAACTGACGGGACGTCCGACGGAAGATTATCTCTACCACGCCGACGTTTTTGATCTGGAGGGCCTGAAACAGCTGCTCGCCACCCACGCCGGACGCGTGGCCGGCATCCTGGCCGAGGTACCCACCAATCCTCTCATCCAAACGCCGCCGCTCGCCGAGCTCGCCGCGCTCTGCCGCCAGGCCGGCGTGGCCCTCGTGGTCGACCCGACCATCGCCTCGCCGCTCAACGTAAACGTCCTGCCCGACGCCGACCTGGTGGTAAACTCGCTCACCAAGTACACCGCCTCCGAAGGGGACGTCATTCTGGGCGCCGTGATTCGCAACCCCGGCTCGCCCTTCGCCGGCGCGCTCGCCCCCGAGCTCGAGCGCGCCGCCGCGCTCGCCGCCGTCTATCCGCGCGACGTGGCCCGCCTCGCCGCCCAGATCGACGAGACACCCGCCCTCCTCGCCCGGATCAACGCCGCCACTCCGCGGGTGGCCGAGTTTCTCCTCTCACACCCCCGGGTCGCACGGGTGCACTGGAGCGGCGAAGCGTGGTCGCGAAAAAACTACGCTTCGCTCGCCCGCTCGCCGCACTCCGCGGGCTCGGTGCTGAGCTTTGTGCTCCAGCCCGACCATCCGCTCGCCCGCTTCTACGATCGCGTGCGGATCGCCAAGGGACCGAGCTTCGGACTGAAGACCTCGCTGCTGTGTCCCTTCATGTATCTGGCGCACTATGATCTCGTAAACTGCCCGGAGGGCCGGGCGCTCCTTGAGCGAAACGGCATCGCTCCGGACCTCCTGCGCCTCAGCGTGGGCACCGAGCCCGTGGAAGAGATAATCGCCGCCCTCGCCGAAGCCCTGGACTGAGCGGCATCGCCGGGAAAGTTTACCCGGAGGACTTTTGCACCCGGCGCGTATTCCCCTAAAACTACTCCCCATGCCCGCCCGCGCTCTCCAAGTCCTGCTTTTGGTTTTGCTGTGTTTTGCTCCGGCGGGCGCCCGGGCTCAGGTCAAAGCCTCGCTCCACGCCCTCAAATCCACCTTCCCGGCCGACGCCGCCGAAGTGGTCGTGGGCCTGCGCCTCGAGCACCAACCGAAGTGGCACACCTATTGGCTGCAACCAGGCACGGGCCTGCCGACCAGCCTCACTTGGCAACTCCCTCCCGGCTGGAGCGCCGGCCCCATCCGCTGGCCCGCTCCCGAAAGGGTCTACGACACCGCGCGCAATCTCGCCGGCAACGGTTATGAAGGCGTCGTCTTTCTGCCCATCACCCTCACCGCGCCGACGGACCTCGCGCCGGGCACGCCCGTCACCCTCCGGGCCAAGGTCGAGTGGCTGATGTGCAAAGACGTCTGCATCCCCGGCGAAGCCGATCTCGCGCTCGTACTCACCCCGACCGCGCCCGGTGCGATCGAGACCGCCGCGATCACCGACTCGCCCGAAGGCGAAGCCTTGCTCTCCACCCTCGAGACCTTGCCCCGCCCCCTGCCCGCAGCCTGGCGGCCCTCCGCCTCGCGCGCGGGCGATCCGGCGGGAAAAACACTCCACCTCACCTGGCTCACCGAGTCCGCACCTGCCGGCGAGGCCTGGTTTTTCGACGCCGATGCGGCCGTCGCCTACGATCGCCCGCAACCCTCGCCGGCCGGGCTCTCCGACCGCGGCGGGCTCGCGCTCACCATCTCCGACTACGCCACCCCCGCGCCCACCCGGCTGCGCGGCGTGCTCACCTTCGCCGACGGCCCGGCCTTTGAACTCGATCTGCCGATCGAGGCCGCTCCCGCGCTCGCCCCGACCGCGAACCCGGCGCCCGGCGGCTCGGGCTCGCCAGGCGCCGACGCCGCGACCGGCCCCTCGCTGGGCGCCCTGCTCCTGCTCGGTTTTGTCGGCGGCCTCATTCTCAACCTCATGCCCTGCGTCTTCCCCGTGCTTGGGCTGAAGGTGATGAGCTTCGTCCAGCAGGCCGGCCACGAACGCGGCAAGGTCACCACGCACGGACTGGCGTTTACCGGCGGCGTGCTCCTCTCCTTCTGGCTGCTCGCGGGCCTGCTCGCAGTGCTGCGCGCCGGCGGCGCGGAGCTCGGCTGGGGCTTCCAACTTCAGGAACCCGGCTTTGTCTTTGCGATGACGGCGGTGCTGCTCGCCTTCGCGCTCAACATGTCGGGCGTTTTCGAGTTTGGGCTCGGTGCCACCGCGCTCGGCGGCAGCCTGCAACAAAAACAAGGCTACTCCGGCTCCTTCTTCACCGGCGTGCTCGCGACGGTGGTCGCCACGCCTTGCAGCGCGCCCTTTCTGGCCCCGGCGCTCGGGGCCGCTCTCGCCCTGCCCACCGCGGCGAGCTTCGGCGTGTTTACCGCGATCGCGCTCGGCCTGGCCGCTCCCTACCTGCTGCTCGCCGCCTTCCCCGGAGCGCTCCGCGCCCTGCCTCGGCCCGGAGCATGGATGGAGACCTTCAAACAAGGCATGGCCTTTCTACTCTACGCGACCGTGGCCCTCTTGATTTGGATCCTCGCCGGACAGCTCTCGGCCGACAGCCTGCTCTCAACCCTGCTCGCCCTCTCCGCCCTCGCCTTTGCGCTCTGGCTGTATGGCCGCGCGACTTCGCCGGCGAGAAATCGACGCACCCTGCTCCTCGGGCTGGCGCTCGGACTCGGCGCCGGAGCGCTCGCGTGGGGCTGGCCCCGCGCCGCCGCTCCGGACGAGCTGCTTTGGGAAGACTGGAGCAGCACCCGCGTGGCCGAGCTCCGCCGCGAAGGCCGACCCATCTACGTCGATTTCACCGCCCGCTGGTGCTTCACCTGCCAGACAAACAAAAAGGCGGTCTTTGCCGGCCCGGGCTCCGGCGCCCTGCGCGAAGCCTTTCGCGAGGAGCGGGTGGCAACCCTCCGCGCGGATTGGACCAACCGCGATGCGGCGATCAGCGCCGAACTCTCGCGC
>JBILUB010000244.1:0-4382 GCA_044371245.1 Opitutaceae bacterium | reverse complement strand
TCCTCCGCCCTCGATCACGAGGCCGGGCGTGCCCGGGGCGTAGTGGTAAGGCGAATACCCCGCGACCTGGGCCCGACCTTCCCAAAGGTAGCGCCACACGTCATCCCCGGGCTCCATCGGCAGCAGCAGCAAACGCGCGCCCGCCGCGACCGTCCAAAACCAGAGCGCCCCCCGCCAGCCCACCCCGCCCCGCCAGAGCCAGGACAGGGCGAATCCCGCCCCCATCACGCCCGCCGCCGCGAGGAAGGGACGGACCACGTTAGGCCGCGCGAACTCTCCGTACGGCGCCATCAGAACCGCGCCGAGCAGCAACAAGCCTCCCGCCAGCCCGCCCCACAGAGTCTGCTGGCGCAGACAGCGCCGGGCCCAGAGCCGGCCCAGAGTCGCGAGGATGATCGTGCCCGCCTGCACGCTGCCCTTGATCGTTCCCGAGATCTTGGATTTCCCCCCGCGCCTCGGGCCATACGCGACCGGCAACTCCACGATCCGCGCCCCCAGCTCCGACGCCCGCACCTGCAGCTCGATCGTCCAGCCAAAACCGCGGTCCTCCATCCCCACTTCCTCGAACAGACGCCGCCGCACCAGGCGCAGGGGGCCGAGATCGTGGTAAACCTGTCCCCAGCCCAGCCGAATCAGCGTGGTCGCAAGCGCGTTGCCGAAATTCTGCACCGGCGTCATCACCGCCCGCGCCTCGCTCCGCGCCCGACGGTCGCCCAGCACCAGATCCGCTCCGCGCCCCGCCTCCTCGACCAGACGCGCCACGTCGTCGGGGTCGTCACTCCCGTCCGCATCGGCAAACAAGATCCACTCCACCTCGGGCGGAAGATGCTGCGCTCCCGTCCAACAAGCCTGCCCATAACCTCGGCGCGCCTCCGTGATCACTTCGGCACCCGCCGCCCGGGCGCGCGCCGCCGTCTCGTCGCGGCTGCCGTTATCCACTACACGGATACGCTCCAGTCCCCGCGCGCGCAGGGACTCCACCACCCCACCGATCGTGGCCTCTTCGTCGAGCGCGGGCACGATGACCTGGATGGCGGCGAGAGACAGCATGAGGAGAACTCTCTACAAATCCCACCGCTCCCCGCGGCTGCACGCCAATAAACCTTCCCTCCGCAATTCTTGCTCTTGCCAGTCCCGGCGAAAAAAACTCACCTCCGCTCTGTGCCGCGGAAGCTTACCTCACTTCTCGTCCTTTGCGCCTGGCTCCTGTCCAGCGGCGCTCAGTGGGACGTTTTGCAGGGCTACGCGTGGGGTCGCATGATCGTCGAGTACAGCCGCTCGATGTCCGTCGCCGAAGCTGTCCGCCGGACTTTCACCGCCGACCAGCTCTGCGGCCTGTGCGAATTTGTCGCCGAGGGCAAAACGCGCGCCGACTCCTCGGGCTCCACCACCACCGACGATCCCTCCAAGGATCCGAACGGCAAGAGCCCCGCGATCTATCCGGCCGGTCCCGGCCTCGGATTGGTTTTTTCCGCTTTGCCCACCCGCACTTGGTCGGTGGAGCACCTGCGGCCGGTCGCCTGCGCGCGCCCAGCCCCACCCACAGAGCCACCGCGCGTGGCCTGATCCAAGGCTCCCCACACCGCGGCCCTCGCGCGCCTGACGCGTGCCCCTGGCCCTTGTCCGCGGGTCTTCGCGTCCTTGCGCCGCTAAGACCGCGCCTCGCCTAGCCGCCGTGTGCGAGCCCCCTCCCGCCCCCACTGTCGTCCCGTTCTTCGCTCGGCCGCGCCCGCTTCACGGACGGCGAGCATCCCGGGGCCGTCCCTCTTCCGCGCCCTGGGGCACCTTCCCTTAAAACACCTCTACCATGAAAAACCTTTTCTCCTCCCTTACCTCCTTCTCGGCCGCTCTCGCCGGCCTTTGCCTCGTGCCCTCCGCGCACGCCCACATCGGCTACGGCAACCCCATCAGCCACCCCACCAGTCCCGGGCGCAACTTCGAGACGCTTGTCATCGGATCCCCCGCACTCATCAGCGCGAATCAAACCGTGAGCAGCGGCTTCGGCTGGGCCGACGCCACCGACGCGGATTTTGGCGACAGCCACCGCGGGCGTTTTTACCGCTTTACCCTCACCTCCACCACCTCGGTCTCCATCTCCGCCGAGCGCAACAGCCTCGGCACCGGCCCGGTGGATTCCTTTTTGCCCGCCTTCAGCCTTTTCCTCGGCCTCGGCCATCTCGCCCCCTTCCAAGGCTCGCACGATTCCGCCGCCCTGTCGGTGTCCAGCCGCCCGGGAGGCACCGAGGGTTCCTTTCGCTCGTTGACCGACTGGTCGATCGGCAATGACCCGACCTACAACACCGCCGGCGATCCAGCCAGCGGCGTCCTTTACGCGGCCGACCTGCGCTCCTTCACCTACGTCGGGCACGCCGCGGACGGCAGCGCCGCCAACTTCGGCTCGGCCGCCGGCATCTTCGGCGACGGCATCGCCGACGGCTATGTAACCGCGATCTTTGCCGACCTCGCGCCAGGCGAGTACTCCATCTTCGTCGGCGGGGCCAACTACGCCCTGCAAGGCGCCGAAACGGGACCGACTTTCCCGACCTACGGAGTCAGCGTATCCGTACAGGCGATACCGGAGCCCGCGTCCGTCGCCGCGCTCGCCGGCCTCGTCGCTCTCGGCCTGGTCGGCCTCCGTCGCCGGCGGCGCTGAAATCGCTCCCCGCGGCATGCCCCTGCCGCCCCGCGCACCATGCGCCGCCGCGCCTTTACCCTGATCGAGCTGCTGACCGTGATTGCCGTCATCGGCATTCTCGCCGGCCTGCTCGTGCCCGCGGTCGGCGCGGTGCGCGCCAAGGCACGCTCCACCCAGTGCTTGAGCAATCTTCGCCAGATCGGTGCCGCTTCCCTGCTGCACACCGCGGAGCACAAGGGTCTGCTCCCCTCCATCAGCCACCGTCGCCAGGGCGGCGTCACCCTCTCCTGGACGCGCACGCTCGCATCCTACCTTGGTCCGGACTTCATCGGGCGCTGCCCAGCCCGGCCGGACCATGTCTCCTCCGTCACCTACGGCTGGAACGATCTCCTCACCACCCCGTCCGGAGAGGGTCTGCCCTTCACTTCCTGCCGAGCGCCCTCGGCCACCCTGCTGGTGGCCGAGGTGCCTGATGACTACACCGCGGAGCATATCCACTTCGCCGGAGCCGCTCGTGGTGTCACCCCCGCCTTCTTCCGCGCCAACGTGCGCGTCGATGTGCACGGCTCGTCTTCCAACTACCTCTTCGTCGACGGGCATGTCTCGTCCCACTCCTGGTCCGAGATTCAGACCCGGCTAAGCGGTACCCGACCCACCCTCGTGTTCCCATGAAACCCTTCTTTTTTCCCGCCTTTCTTCGCGGCCTCGCACTTCTTGCGCCCGCTGCGGCGGCGCTCGCTCACAGTCATATCGACGCTGGTCCCGACCCAGCGAACGACTCCCGCCTGCTGCTTTCCGGTCCCGGCACCGAGACCTCCGTTTACGTGCCCCCGGGCGAACCCTTCAGCAACTACAGTTCGGGTTTCCCCGGCGGATACTACGCCAACGAACTCACCTTTAGTTCCGAGGATCCGGGTGGCAGCCGACCCCGCATCGAGTTGCTCTCGGTCACAGGTCCCGCGGACGCGGAGTTTGCGTTTTGGGAGGTCGGCACCATCAGCCCCGCCTGGAGCCGCCCCACCGGCTGGACCACCGCCCTGGGAGACCAGCCCTCTCTTGGCACCTACGAAGACCAGACCGGCTATGGCCACATCCACGGCCGACTCTTCACCACCACCCGCCCGGGCATCTACATCCTCGAGTTTCGCGCGATCGACGACGCCGGCCTGCGCGCACCCTCGCCGATAAAGACCCTTACGCTCAACGTGCTCCCCACCCCCGCGCTCAGCCTCGAGATCGTCGAGGGCGAGGCCCGCCTATCCTTCCAGAGCCGCCTGAATCTCACTTACGATCTTCAGGTCTCCACGGACCTAGTGGCATGGACCACCATCGAGGCCCATAGCCTGATCAGTGGTAACGGCGGCCAGCGCTCCCTCGTCGATCCCCTGGCGGGCCGCACCCGGGTCTTCTACCGGCTCGTCGAATACTTCTGAGCCCGTCCCGCACGAAGTCGCCATGCCGCCGACCTTGGCCCTCTGGCTGCCTCCGCTCGCCGCCAGCTTCATCCTCCTCGCCGCCACCCGACGCAGCTGGCGGCACCACCGCCGCTTCAAAATCGCCCTCGGCCTCTCCGTCGCCTTCGCGGTCCTCGTCGTGACGCTGCCCGCTTTGCCCGATCCGCTCGCCGCCCCGCTCGCCCCGTTTTTTTCCTTCGCCGCCCTATGGTTCGTCTGCGTCGCGGACGCCTGGCGTCACGCGCCCGACTTCGGCCAGCGCGGCCTCCTTTGGCTCTTCCCGCTCGCCGCCT
>JBILUB010000243.1:0-4403 GCA_044371245.1 Opitutaceae bacterium | reverse complement strand
GGGTTCGACCGGGGCCTCGGCGGGGGGCGGCGCTTCGGTGAAGGCGGGGGCCTCGGTGGGGGCCGCTGCTTCGGTGGGGGCCGGGGGCGTGGTCTCGACCGTTTCCTCTGCGACCTGCTGGGCGGGGAGTGGCGTCGTGCCGGGGCTGGCGGCGAGGCCGAGGGCGAGGGCGAGGGAAAGGGGGCGACGGGTACGGGAGGGGCGGAGCATCGGGACGTGAGACGTGCGAGGTTCGCGCGGGTTGCATGTGGGATGCGAGGTTGAAAAATCTATTTGGCGGGGGCGGGAGGAGGAGTCCGAGGGGGCGAGGGGAGAGGGATGGAAGCGGGGCTTGGCTTCGTTCTCGCTCCGGGCGGGCGGGGTGGTCTGGATGCGGGTTTCCTTTTTCCGAACCATGGATTCCTGGAGGTTGATTTGGATCGCTTGGCTGTTGATCGGGCTGCGTCTCGCGGCGGAGCTCGTTTTGTCGTGGCTGAATCGCCGGGAGGTGAGTCGGCATGCCGCGCAGCCGCCGGCGGCGGTGGCGGCGATGGTGGACGCGGAGACGCAGCGAAGAAGCGTGACCTACACTCTAGCGAAGAATCGTTTCGGGCGGATCGTGCTGGTCTACGATGCGGCGGTGCTGGGGCTGTTGCTGGGTTCGGGGGTGCTGCCGTTGTTGTTCGCGCATGTGGGGGCCTGGGGGCCCGAGTCGCGCTGGGATGATGCGTTGTTTTTGTTGGCCGCGCTGGTGCTGGCGGGTCTGCCCTCGCTGCCCTTCGAGTGGTGGCAGACCTTTCGGCTGGAGGCGGGTTTCGGGTTTAACAAGACGAGTCCGGGCTTGTGGGTGGCGGATCGGGTGAAGGGCTTGGCCTTGCTGGGCTTGATCGGCTTTCCGCTTTTGTGGGGTTTGTTGGTTTTGGTGGAGGCGGCGGGCGAGGGCTGGTGGTTGTGGGGGTGGGGGCTTTTGTTCGCGGTGCAGTTGTTGATGTTGGTTTTGTACCCGCGGCTGATCCTGCCTTTGTTCAACAAGCTGACGCCCCTGCCGGAGGGCCCGCTGCGGGAGCGACTCTTCGCGCTGGCGGAGCGGACGGGGTTCAGGGCCTCGACGATCGAGGTGATGGACGGGAGCAAGCGCTCGGGGCACGCGAACGCGTTTTTCACGGGTTTCGGGCGTTTCCGGCGTATCGTTTTGCTGGATACGCTGGTGGCCCAGTTGTCGGAGGAGGAGACCGAGGCGGTGTTGGCGCACGAGGTCGGGCATTATCGCCGGGGCCATGTGCCGAAGCTGCTGGCGGTGTCGGCGGGACTGCAGTTTGCGGGGTTTTTCGCGGTGGCGAAGTTGGCGGAGAGCGAGTGGTTCAACCCTGGCTTTGGGTTTCCGCCGGGGGAGGCGGCGCCGGCTCTGCTGCTGTTTTTGATGGGGAGTGGTTTGGTGACTTTCTGGTTCGCACCCCTGGGCAACCATGTGTCGCGCAAGCACGAGTTTGAAGCGGATGCGTTCGCGCGGGAGGCGATGGGAGGACCGGGTCCGCTGGTGTCGGCGCTGCGAAAGCTGGCGGAGAAGAGTCTGGTAAATCTAACGCCGCATCCGCTTTTCAGCGCGGTGTATCACTCGCATCCGGCCCTGGTGGAGCGGGAGCGGGCCTTGGTGGGCGGACCGGGGGTGGGATGAAGGTGGGGCGGCGAGCGACGAGCTGGTGGGCCGGAGCGTGGCGGGCGGTCGCGGTGGCGGCCTTGTGGTGGTTGGGGGTGGCGGGGCTCGAGGCCGAGCCGCTGCGCGTGGTCACCTACAATCTGCAGAACTACACGTTGGCGGACCGGCGAACCGAGGAGGGTTTTCGCCCGGACTATCCCAAGCCGGAGGAGCAGAAGGCGGCACTGCGCGCGGTGATGCGGGACCTGGATGCGGACGTGTTCGCGTTACAAGAGATCGGGGGGCAGCCCTTCTTGGAGGAGTTGAGGCGCGACTTGGCGCGCGAGGGGGTGGTGTACGCGCACGGTCGGGCGATGCTGGGCGCGGATGAAGAGCGGGGCTTGGCGGTCTTGAGCAGGGTGCCGCTCGGCGAGGTGCGGGAGCACCGCGACCTGGTGGGGAGGAGGAGGGGCGGCGGCGAGGCGGTGCGGCGGGGGATGCTCGAAGTGGAGTTGTTGCGGGAAGAGGGGAGTGTGACGCTTTTTGTCGTGCATTTGAAGAGTCGGCTCGCGGTCGACCGCGATGATCCTCAGGCGGAGGAGCAGCGGGTGGCGGAGGCGCAGGCGGTGAGAGATCGTATCCTCGAAAGGTTTCCGGACCCCGGGCAGGCTCGTTTCGTGATATTGGGGGACTTTAATGATCTGCCGGGCAGCAGGGCCTTGCAGGCGTTCGAAGCACGGGGAAAAACCCGGATCGCCTCCGGTCTGGCCGCGGTGGACTCGCGTGGACACGGCTGGACCCATCGCTACGCGAGGCGCGAGCTCTACTCGCGCTTCGACCATGTGCTGCTTTCCACCGCTTGGGCGGGCATCGCGGCCCGGGCCTGGGTGTACGATGGGCCGGAGACTGTCCGGGCGAGCGACCACCGACCGCTGGTACTCGAGCTACCGTGAGGGCGTCACTCAGGCGAGCGTGGTGAGAAGCGCCACGGCCAATGAGGCGGAGTCAGCCCGGGTTTTTGGCCTGACTAGAGGACTTTAGCCGGGAGTCGCCGGCTTTGGGCGGGGGCAAGAGGGTGGGGTGGGAGCGGCGGGAGGCCCGCCAGTTGTCCCGATGCTTGCGGATCCAGTCCAAGAGAGCGCGCTCGAAGCCGATATCGTATCCTAATCTCTCGGATTCCAGCCACTTATGGCGGAGGATCTCCTCCCTTTCGGCCAAAAACTCCTGATAGAGGCTGGACTGCTTAACGAAGTCCTTGCCGCCGGGAGGTTCGTGCGAGGAGGGCGGAAGCGGCATGGCGGAGTTCGGGTTGGGAATCGACCAGGCGCCAAGCCGGGCCGACGCAAAGCAAGGGAAGAGGCAACCTAGGCCGGGAGCACCCTCTGTCAATGCCCACGCCCCCGTCGGGCCCCCGGGTGGAACTGCGCAGAACGGGTAGTGGGTAAAAACGGATTGCGGCATCGGGAACGCTCGTTTCAGGTTGCGTGGTTTGTCGTCTCGCGTCTTGCGCGGCGTCGGGCGCTCTCTTCCACTCAAATCCTTCTCCTCCTTTAAACCCTCGCACTCCATGGCTCTCGCGGTCGGCACCAAAGCTCCTGATTTCACCCTTAAATCCAAGACCGCCGAAGGTCTTGCCGACGTGACCTTGTCGTCGCGTTTCGGCCAAAAGCAGACGGTGTTGCTCTTCTTCCCGCTCGCCTTCACGGGGGTCTGCACCACCGAGATGTGCGACATCACCTCTGGTCTCTCCGCTTATGACGCGTTAGGCGCTGACGTGATCGGGATCAGCGTCGACAGTCCGTTCGCGCAGGAGGCCTGGGCGCAGCAGCACAAGATCAAGATCACGCTGGTGTCGGATCTAAACAAAGAGGTGACGAAAGCCTATGATGTGCTTTTCCCGGCGCTGGCCGGCATCGGGGACACCTCGGCGCGGGCCGCTTATGTGATCGGTAAGGACGGCGTGATCAAGTACGCCGAACGGACGCCGACACCGAAAGATCTGCCCAGTTTCGAGGCGATCAAGGCCGCCCTGGCAAAATAGTCCGCCAGCCTGATTTTCCCCCCCCGCCCGCGCCCGACTTGCGCGGGCGGTTTCGTATCTGCACGCACTGAGATTTTTAAGACCACGATGAGCCTCCCGAATCCCTTCAACACGCTGCAAAAGTTCGCCGCCGCGGGCGCCGAGCACTCCTTTTATTCCCTGCCCGCGCTCGAGCGGGCTGGTTTCAAGGTATCGCGCCTGCCGGTCTCGATCCGGCTCGTGCTCGAATCCCTGCTGCGCAACTGCGACGGCAAGCGTGTGGCCGAGCAGGCGGTGCGAGATCTGGCTTCCTGGCAGGCGAATGCCCCGCGCACGGAGGAGATCCCCTTCGTGGTCGCGCGCATCGTGCTCCAGGATTTCACCGGCGTGCCGCTTCTCGTGGACCTCGCGGCGATGCGCTCGGCCGTGACCAAGCTCGGCAAGAACCCCAAGATCATCGAGCCCTTGGTGCCGGTGGACCTCGTGGTCGACCACTCGGTGCAGGTCGACTTCGCCGGCACGGCCGACGCGCTGGCGAAGAATCTCGAGCTGGAATTCTCCCGCAATCGCGAGCGCTACCAGTTTCTCAAGTGGGGCATGCAGGCCTTTGACACCTTCAAGGTCGTGCCTCCCGGCATCGGCATCGTGCACCAGGTCAACCTCGAGTATCTCGCCAAGGGGGTGCTGAAGGATGCGAACGGTATCTACTATCCGGATACACTGGTGGGCACCGACTCGCACACCACGATGATCAATGGCATCGGCATC
>JBILUB010000242.1:0-4410 GCA_044371245.1 Opitutaceae bacterium | reverse complement strand
AGTCGGGGGGGCGCTTTTTTTAAACGGTTGCCGGTGCCGCGGGCGGCTGGTGTAGCCTCTCGGGCGTGAGCAGCGAGCTTCAGGCGAATCGCCGACCATTGCGGACGCGTTCCATGCGCTGGGCGGGGGCCTTGGCGGCCGGGATGGCGCGTCTGGGTTTCACGCCCAACGGGGTTTCGGTGCTCGGGCTGTTTTTTGCCGGCGCGGGCGCGGGCGCGATGCTGCTGGGCGCTTGGTGGATCGCGGCGGCCTGCGTGCAGTCGAGGCTGCTCTGCAACATGCTCGATGGGCTGATCGCGGTCGAGCAGGGCAAGGGGGATCGTCTGGGGGGCTTTTTTAACGAGGTGCCGGACCGGTTGGAGGATCTTTTGCTTCTGCTCGCGGCGGGCTACGCGGCGGGCGGGGAGTGGGGTGCGGAGCTGGGAGCCGCGGCGGCGATGCTCGCGTTGGGAACGGCGTACCTGCGGCAGACGGGCGGGGCGATGGGTCTGGCGCAGGATTTTTGCGGGCCGCTGGCCAAGCCGCAACGGATGTTCGTGCTCACGCTGGCGCTGGTGGCGGCGGGATCGACGGCGGATCCGCAGCGGTCGCTGGGGATCGGGCTGGGGGTGATCGTGGTCGGCACGGCGGTGACGGTGTTGAGGCGCACGATGAGGCTGGTCGCAGCCCTGCGAGCATGATGGTCGCGGGTCTGATCGCCGGGATCCTGAGGATTTTCACGGGCGCGCGGGCGCGTGGTGCGGCGGAGGCATGGGCCGGCCCGTCGCCGCGGGTGTTTTTCGCCAACCACACGAGCAATCTCGATTTTGTGGCCTTGTGGTCGGTGTTGCCGCCGGACCTGAGGAGCCGCACCCGGCCGGTCGCGGCGCGGGACTACTGGACGGGCGGGCCGGTGCGGCGCTGGCTGGCGGAGCGGGTGTTTCGCGCGGTGTTGATCGAGCGTCGACAGGTGACGCGGGCCAACAATCCGCTCGAGCAGATGCTGCCGGTGCTGGAGGCGGGCGAGTGTCTGATCCTTTTTCCCGAGGGCGGGCGCTTCGAGGGGGGAGAGCCCGCCCCTTTCAAGAGCGGGCTCTTTCATCTGGCTGAGCGTTGTCCGGAGGCGCGGCTCGTGCCGGTGTACATCGAAAATCTCAACCGAGTGTTGCCGAAGGGAGAGGTGCTGGCGGTGCCGGTCTTGTGCTCGGTGAATTTCGGCGAGTCGATGCGACCGGGGGAGGGTGAGACGCGGGAGGCTTTTCTGGAGCGGGCACGTGGTGCGGTGCGGGCGCTGGGGCCGGCGGCGGAGGGCGCGGACCGATGAACTCCTTGTTGCCCGAGGATCCGGAGCTGCGCCGGGTGTTGGCGGGCTTGCTGGGGCTGTTGTTGGCGGCGTCCGGCACGGGCGCGTTGCTCGCGCGCACGGTGCGGGGGGAGCAGGGGCGGGCGGTGGTCGCCAATCTGAACGCGCGGGTGCGCGCGTGGTGGTGGATGGCGGCATTTTTCTGCGGCGCGGTTTTGGTGGGGCGCGGGGGCTCGGTGCTGTTGTTCGCCTCGATGTCGCTGCTCGCGCTGAGGGAGTTTATCACGCTGACCCCGACACACCGGGCGGATCACCGGATGTTGTTCTGGGTGTTTTTCATCCTCACGCCGGCGCATTATTGGCTGGTGTGGCGGGAGTGGTACGGGCTCTTCAGTATTTTTATCCCGGTCTACGCCTGTCTTTGGCTGCCGATTCGGAATGCGCTGGCGGGGGAGACGAGGGACTTTCTCGCGCGCACCGCCAAGGCGCAGTGGGCGCTGATGGTGTGTGTGTACTTCGTCAGTCACGCTCCGGCTTTGCTGACTTTGCCGTTGGCGGGCGGCGCGACGGAGGGGGCGAAGTTGCTCTTCTTTTTGGTGGTGGTGGTGCAGATGAGCGACGTGCTCCAATACGTCTGGGGTAAGTGTTGTGGCCGGCGAAAACTGGCGCCGCGGCTGAGCCCGTCAAAGACGTGGGAGGGCTTGGTCGGCGGGGTGGTGTCGGCGAGCCTGCTCGGAGCGGGTCTGTGGTGGCTGACCCCTTTCGCGCCATGGGCGGCCGGTGTACTGGCCCTGGCGATCTGCATCATGGGTTTTTTCGGCGGTCTCGTGATGTCGGCAATCAAGCGCGATCGGGGGGTGAAGGATTTTGGCGCGATGATCGAGGGCCATGGCGGCATCTTGGACCGAATCGATTCCCTCTGTTTCGCGGCGCCGCTTTTCTTCCACCTCGTGAGGTTTTTCGCGGTGTAGCGCGAGCCCGGGCTGGCTGCGGTGAAGCGCGAGCAGTCGGCATCGGCCATCCGTTGCCGGTTCATCGTCGGGCATGCTGATCGAAGGAGGCGCGGCCAAGGGGGGCGGCGCGGAGTAGCGCACGGGGTCGGGCGGGGGGACGGACCAATGACGCGGCAGATTCCGGGACGGTCGTTGTCACGTTGATCGGGGGCGCGAAGAGGGAGGCGCATGCAATGCGGGTGGGGATTGGCAGGACGCGCCCGGTCGTCGCAAGGTGGGGGATGGCCTCGGGGGAATTGAAGTTTGGCTCGGCGCGCGTGCTTCGGCTCGGCGGCGGTCTGGTGTCGGCGCATCTGCTGGTGGACGACGCGGGGCTGACGCTGATCGACACGGGATTGTGGGGCGTGCCGGGTCAGGTGCGTCGTGCGGTGGCGAGGCTGGGACGCCGGCGGGAGGAGCTGCGTGAGGTGGTGATGACACACGGTCACCTCGATCACACGGGGGGAGCGGCGGAGATCCAGGCGTGGTCGGGCGCGAGGGTGTGGGTGCATGCGGCGGATCGGGACCATGTGGAGCAAGCGGTGGAGTATCGCGGGCTCGCGCGGGGTTGCGGTTGGTTGGAAACGGCGGGGCGAGTGGTCGGGCGGGCGCAGGGTCGGACTTATTGCCCTCCGGTGATCGGCGCGGAGCTGCGCGACGGGGATCTGTTGCCGGTGTGGGGTGGGCTGCGGGTGCGGCATCTGCCCGGCCATACTCCCGGGCACTGTGCCTTGGTGGCGGAGAGACGGGAGGCGT
The DNA here is from genome assembly GCA_044371245.1 of Opitutaceae bacterium. GTDB lineage: Bacteria > Verrucomicrobiota > Verrucomicrobiia > Opitutales > Opitutaceae > IMCC26134_A. The sequence goes on along the minus strand of JBILUB010000242.1, from coordinate 1,380 downwards.
GTGGCCTGGTGTTTTCCGCCGATTCATTCGCCAGCTACGGGTGGTCGGTGCATCGGCCCCCGTGGTTCTTGACGAGGGATCGGGTGGAGGCGGAGCGGAGCCTGCGAGCACTGGCGGAGCTGCGGCCCGAGGCGGTGTTGCCGAGTCACTACGATCGCATGGACCCGGCGCTGCACGCGCGGCGACTGGCCAAGCTGGTGGGAGGCGGCGCTTGAGGCCGGGCGCGGGCCGGAGGGCGGGTCAGGCGCAGACCGCTTCGAGGGCGACCTTGTAGTTTGCCTCGGCTTCGGGGGCGCTGGAGGCGGTGACCTTCAAGTCGCGCAGGAGGCCATCCTTCAGGCCGTAGATCCAGCCGTGGATCATCAGGGACTGACCACGGTCCCAGGCGTCGCGCACGATCGTGGTCTGGCAGACATTCTGGACCTGCTCGATGACGTTGAGTTCGCAGAGTCGGTTTACCCGGGCGTCCTCGTCGCGGAGGGAGCCGAGGCAGGCTTCGTGTTTGACCTTCACGTCTTGCACGTGGCGGAGCCAGTTGTCGGCGAGGCCGACGCGGTCGCAACGCATGGTGGCCCGCACGCCGCCGCAGCCGTAGTGGCCCACGACCATGACGTGTTTCACCTTCAGGACGTCGACCGCGTATTGGAGGACGGAGAGGCAGTTGAGGTCGGCGTGCACGACGACGTTGGCGATGTTGCGATGGACGAAGACTTCGCCGGGCAGGAGGCCGACGATTTCGTTGGCGGGCACGCGGCTGTCGGAGCAGCCGATCCAGAGGTACTCCGGGGTTTGCTGGCGCGAGAGTTTCGGGAAAAACTCGGGGTCGCGCTCGGTGATGGCGCGGGCCCAGTCGCGGTTTTGGGAGAGCAGGTGGCGGAGCGGCATGAGACGGCGGCAGTTTGGGTGGGAGCGGGGGCCGGGGCCAAGGAAAAGCCGCGGGTCTGCTCCGGGCGGGCCGGGCACGGCTGGCGGGGGCGTGAGATTGGCGCTTTCGGGCTTTCGCCGGGCACGGTCTCGCGCCTAGCTAACTGCGCGCCCGGGAACGGGCCGCGTGCATGATCCAATCGTTTATCTTTAGCGACGGAAAGGTGGTCGGGCGCGACCTGGAGCTGGAGGCGCTTCGGCTGGTGCGGGGCGACAAGGGGCTGATCCTGTGGGTAAACCTTTCGAACCCGACGGCCGAGGAGACAAAGGCGATCCTCGAGGGGGTGTTTCAATTTCACCCGCTGGCGATCGAGGACTGCGTGGCGCCGTCATCCCTGCCGAAGATCGAGGACTACGAAGACTACCTTTTTTTGGTGATGCACGCGGTGGATTTTAACCGCACGGAAAAGTTCACCACCACGGAGCTGAACTTGTTTTTGGGAAAGGAGTTTTTGG
>JBILUB010000241.1:0-4414 GCA_044371245.1 Opitutaceae bacterium | reverse complement strand
CGTCTCATAGCGCGTGGGCGCGTAACCATCGACGGGGTTGTTGCCGAAAAAGAACACGCGCGCGGCGTAGTCCTCGTCGAGAAGGTTGCGAGCCCAGAGCGAGACCGACCAGGCGCCGGCGGCCCAACCGAGCGAGGCGTTGACCACCTGATACGCGTCGCGCCGCTCGTCGGAGCCCTCCGACTCGTAGTAGCGGTCGCGACCGACGAGCTCGAGGTGGCCGAACCAGCCCTCCACCACGCGGCGGCGGAGCCCGAGGGTGTAGCCGTAGGTCGGCGTCGCCGCCAGCTCGCGCGCGGCGGCCGTCGCGCCGTTCGGCAGGGTAAACGCCTCGCGGTCGGAGTTCATCAGCGCGAGCGTGCCATAGAACGCCCAAGTGTCGCCGAGGCGCCGGGTCAGGGCCGACTCCAGACCGCGAACCGAGGCGCCATCGCCGTTGGCCGTGTAGTAGCGGAAGGCGTCGGTGTCGCCGACCGAGCCGCGAAACTGGGCGTCGTGCCGGTCCAGGTAAAAGGCGGTGAGCTCGCCGGTGAGGCGGTCCTCGAACCAGCGTCCGCGGAGGCCGGCCTCGTAGTTCCAGAGTTGCTCGGTGTCGAAGGTCAGCGGATCGACCGCGGGGTTGATGTTGTAGTCGATGCTCACGCCGCCGGACTTGTAGCCGCGGCCGGCCGAGACGAAGGCGGTGTGGCGCGGGGTGAGGTCGCGCTCGAGCGTGAGTTTCCCGCCGAACAGGGTGTCGGCGAAGTCGGGGCGAAAATCGATCGCCCCGTTCCCGTCGCCGTCCACCCGGCTGCGCTGGCCGACCCGCTCGACGCGGAGGCCGAGGACGAGGCGGCTGCGCGCGGAAAAATCATGCCCGAGCTGGCCGTAGAGCGCGACGTTGTCCGAGGCGTAATCGGTGCCGGCGGCGAGAGCGCCGTCGCCAAAAAAACGTCCGCGCTCATCGAGCCGGGCGTAGTAGGCGCCGAGCGTCCAGCGGTCGATCCAGCCGAGCGCGTCCTGCTGGAGCACGGAGTCGAGGCGCAGCTCCTGCGAAAAGGCGCGCCGGGCGCGGACGAGGTTGAGGAAACTTTGGTAGGCGTCGGGGTGCGAGTAGTCGAAGGTCCAGTCGGCGTCGTAGGCGTAGCCGGCGTCGGTCCAAGTGCCCGTCGTCACGGTGGTGAGGCGGACGTCCGGCGAGGCGGTGTAGACGCCGCGCAGGCTGCCGGCGCGGGAGATCTGGTCGTCCTCGCCGGGCTGGTCGCTGAAGGTGAAGCGGCCGTTGTTATCGAGCGCGAAGGCGTCGTAGCCGTTGTCGAGGTCGGCGTAGAGCGCGGTGGCGTGCCAGCTCCAGGCTTCGTTCGGCCGGAAGGTCAACTTGAGGCGGGCGAGAAACTCGTCGCGGGCGTTGGAGTCGCGGTCGAGGAAGGCGTTGCGCAGATGCCCGTCCGCCGAGTGCTGCCAGAGGGCGAGGCGGGCCATGAGTTTCTCGGGAGTCTTCTCGAGGAGCGGGCCGCCGACCGCGACGCCGCCCTCACGGAGCGAGTCGGTGCCGACCGAGCCCTGGATGGTGCCGCTCCAGACCGGCGTGGGATCATTCGTCACGAGCCGCACCACGCCGCCGGCGGCATTGGCCCCGAAGGCGCCGGCCTGGGGCCCGCGGAGGACCTCGACCTGACGTGCGTCGAAAGTGCCGGCGACCGAGCCGAGGCCAGTGAAGTCGAGGTCATCGACGAGGAAACGCACCGCGGCATCGGGCGACTCGCCCTCGAACTGCGAGTTTTCTCCGACCCCGCGGATCTGGAAAAATCGCGGGCGCGAGGTGCCGCCGGTGGCGGTGAGATTCGGGATCTGGGCCGCGAGGTCGCCGAAGTGGCGCACGCCCTCGGAGCGCAGCGCGGCGCCCTCGTAAACGCTCACGCTCGCCGGGATACGGTCGAGCGGCGTCTCCCAGAGATCGGCCGTGACCCGCACGGGCTCGAGTTCGACCACGGGGCTTGCCGGGGCCTCTTGTTGGTTGGCAGGGGGATGGTCGTTATCCGCGGGCGCCGGAGTAGGCGCGGTTTCACTTGCTCGGGCGCCATTCGTGAGAATCGCGCCGAGGAGTAGGATCTGTGTCGGGAGTCGCATGGTGTGACTGTGGGCCCGACCCAAATCGGACTCCCGGGGAGAAAGAGGACGACGCCCGTGCGGTGCTCGCACGGTGAAAACGCCGTCCTGCTGTTTCCTTCGCCGGTATAATCCGTTTCAGGTTCGAAGGGTCGAGCGGCCGGTCGCACCGCAATCTCAGTCCGCCGCGGCGGACACCCCTACAGGCAGGGTTGGTGAAAATGCGGCTCGCACCCGGCTGCAAGCGAAACTTGCCGGCGCGCGTCCGTCGCCCAGGCGCCGAACCGCGAGAGGCCCCGAGGCGAACGCAATCTATGGATACCGTAAATGCCTGTAGGGCGCTTCATCTCGCTCTCCGACGACCGATAGAAGCCGTGTCCCCTCACCCAGCCCGCTTCCCACCATGGCCTCACCGAACAAAAATCGCGTCACCCTCACCGTGTGCCAGCAACCCTCCACGCTGAGCGGAGAGTCCTCGGAGCGAGTGGTGATCGTGGTCGGAGCCGAGCCGGATTGCGCCGAGCAACTCGCCCAAGGCTTCGCTAGGCAGGGAGAGGAGATGCGCGTGATCTGGTTTGCCCAGGCCTGCCAGGCGCTCGCGCTGGCCTTTGGCTTGCGGGTGGGGCTGGCCGGTGTGGTCGTTTGCCACCGGCAGGAGCACGCACCCGATGAAGAGCTGGGAGCACTCCGCCGGGCCTGGCCGGATGCCCCCGTGCTGGCCTGGCAACTAAACTAGAAATCACGCTCCGGGCCGAGGGGCGCGGAGTCATCGCCAGCCAGTCGCCACCTAGTCCGCCAGGGCGGACGGAGCCGCCGCAACCGGACGCGGGAGGGGCGTGGAGGTGAGGGGGTAGCGGAACGTGTGCCCCTCGTAGTTCCGGAAAACGATCTCCTCGTCGGTGATCCGCTCCACGAAATCCGGGTTCATCGGCACCTTGCCGCCGCCCCCGGGCGCGTCGATCACGTATTGAGGAATCGCATACCCGGTGGTGTGCCCGCGAAGCGCACGGATGATCTCGAGCCCCTTGCGCACATCGACCTTGAAGTGGGAGCCCCCGGTGATCAGGTCCATCTGGTACAGGTAGTAGGGCCGCACCCGCATACGCAGGAGACGGTGCACCAGAGCCCGCATAACGTCCGCATCGTCATTCACCCCACGCAAAAGCACGGACTGGTTGCCCAGCGGCACGCCTGCGTAGCTGAGGCGCTCGCAGGCGTCTCGTAGCTCGGCCGTGGCCTCCCGGGGATGGTTTACGTGGATGCTCATCCAGACCGGTCCGTGCTTTTTCAAAATCTCGCACAGCTCCGGGGTGATCCGCTGGGGCAGAAACACCGGGATCCGGGAGCCGATGCGGATGAACTCCACATGCGGTATGGCGCGCAAACGCCCGAGAAGGTGATCCAGTTTCCGATCCGAGAGCAGCAGGGGATCGCCGCCGGAGAGCAGCACGTCGCGCACCTCGGGGTGAGACTCGATGTAGCGCAGACCCTGTTCGTACTCGGGGTGAAAGTTGTAGTCCTGCGCGTTTGAGACCAGGCGGCTGCGCGTGCAGTAACGGCAGTAGGCGGCGCAACGGTCGGTGACGAGAAACAGCACCCGGTCGGGGTACCGATGGACCAGGCCCGGGACGGGCGAGTGTTCGTCCTCGCCCAGGGAATCCAGCATCTCCTCCGCATGGAGCACCGATTCTCCCGCACGGGGGATGACCTGAAGGCGGATCGGGCAGGCCGGATCCTCACGGTCGATCAGATTGAAATAATACGGGGTGATCGCGAGCGAGAGCTTCTGGCCGGCGAAGAGCACCCCCGCCCGCTCGTCGGCGGTGAGTGTCATGTACCGCTCGAGCTGCTCGAGCGAGGTGATCCGGTTTTTCAGCTGCCAAGTCCAGTCCTGCCAATCCGAGGCGGGGACGTGCTGCCAGAGGCCTTGGCCTTCGAACCAGATCGAGCGGTCTTCACTGTAGGGCATTTGCACCAGAGGCTGGGGCGGCGGCGGAGGCTGTCAAACAAGGCGGCTTGTTTGCCCGGGAGAAACGCCTAGAGAGACCGGATCTCCCATGCCGCTTTCCGCCGACGAGACGCTCCGCTATCGCCGCCAGCTCGGGCTGCGGGGCTTTGGCCTGGCTGCACAGGAACGCCTGCGGGCGGCCTCCGTGCTGGTGGTCGGCGCGGGCGGCCTCGGATGCCCGGCGTTGCTCTATCTGGCGGCGGCCGGCCTGGGGCGCCTCGTGATCCTGGACCCGGACACGGTCGATGTATCCAATCTGCAACGACAAATCCTCTTTCAGACCGCCGATGCCGGCCGGCCAAAGGCCGCGGTGGCCGC
>JBILUB010000239.1:0-4442 GCA_044371245.1 Opitutaceae bacterium | reverse complement strand
TGCGCCGCCAGCTCCTCTGGAACTTGCTGGACCGCCCCCCCGCCGCCAGGGACACCGACCTGCCCGCCGCGCTCCACCAGGCGCTCGACCTCGCGCCACGCCGCTGCCTCTTCGTCCTCGCGAGCGACTTCTACGACGAACCCGAGCGCCTGGCGCCCGCCATTCGCCGCCTCCGCTACGAGCGACACGACCTGCTCGCGCTCCAGCTCGCGGACCCGGCCGAGGTCGATTTCGCCTTCACCGATCCCTCGGTGTTTTTCGATCTCGAGTCCGGCACCCAGCTCACCCTCGACCCCGCCGCCGCCGCCAGCGCCTACCGCGCGCGCTTCGCCGCCCACCGCGCCGCGCTCGGGGAGCAGCTCGCCTCGCAGGGCCTCGAGCACCTCTTCCTCCGCACCGACACCCTGCCACTGGACGAGCTCGGAGCTCACCTCAGCACTCGCTCCTTTCGCTAAGCGCCTCACGCCCCGTGCGCCCTCTCCTCCGCCTTCTTCTGTCCTTCGGTGCCGGCCTCGCGCTCGGGGCAGGCACGGTCCAGGCCCTCCGTCTTCTGCCCAGGGGCAAAACAGCCTCTCAACCCGCCGGGTCCCCGACCGAGCGAAGCTCCGCTCCGCGCCCCCCGGACGAATCCCAGTTTTTCGCCCCTCCTCCCCTCGCCCCGGGCGCGGCTGATTCCGCCCTCGCCGCCTACCTCCAGCTCCCCTCGCTCAGCCCCTCCACCTCCCGCTCCGAGCGCGATGCGCGTGCCCGGCGCCTGCGCGCCCTCTGCCCCCTCCTGCCGGATTCCCATCTCTCCCATCTGCTTTCCGCCCTTGCCACACGCCCCGGCCCCGCCGAACGCCATCTCCGCTGGCTCGCATTCGGGCTCTGGACCGAGCGCGCTCCGGAAGATGCCGCCCACTGGGCTTGGTCCACTCTCCCCACCCCGGAGTTCCCAGCCGACGTCCGCGCCCGCTTTCTCATTCGCGCCATTGAGGCCTGGGCCCTCATCGATCAGCCCTCGGCGCGCGCCTGGGCCAGCTCCTTGACCGACCCCGCCCTCGCCCGCCGCGCCCAAGTCGCACTCCTGCGCCAACTCGCCTCCTCCGACCCCGACCAGGCCCTCGCGCTGGCTCGCGCCGTCGACCCTGCGCTGCAATCCGAGGTTCTGCCCCTGATTTTCGAGACCTGGGCGGCAGTCTCCCCCGCCGCGGCCCTGCTCAAGCTCGGCCCTGAGTTACTCCAATCCACCGAGCCTAGCTCCCGTCTCGCCGCCCAGCAGGCCTGCGCCTCCTGGCTAAACAACGATCCCGCCGAAGCCCTCGCTTGGATCAGCGCACTCGCACTCGATCCGTCCGAACAGCACGCCTTGCTCCAGTCCGCGCTCTGGGACTCGACCCGCGACTCGAAGGCCAACACCGCCCTTCTCGCCGAGCTCGCCGCCCGCGATGATCTGCCCAAGAGAAATGCACTCGTCGGCGACCTGGTTGGGCTCTGGTCTCGGCAAGATCCGGCCGACGCCCTCGCTTGGATCCAAACACGCGCCCCGCTCGAGCAACGAGCCGATCTACTCCAGACCGCCGTCTCCTTCGCCGATCCCAGGCGCCCCGAGCTCAGCCTGCCCTTCGCCCTCGCCCTGCCCGGCGGCGACCATCGCATCGCCCAGATTGGCGAGCTCCTCGGCCTCTGGGCTCGCACGGATCCCGCCGCCGCTCGCACCTGGCTCCAAGACCACCCCGAACCCTCGCTCGCCCCCCTTTCCGCCGCCCTTGATGGCGAGGCGATCGTCCGACTCGCCCTCACGGACCCCACCGCCGCTCGTGCCAAACTCACCGATTTGCCCCCGGGAGCCGCTCGCGATCGCGTCCACCACACCTTGGCCGAACAGTTGATCATGTCCGATCCCGCCGTCGCCACCCGATGGTTTGGCCACGAGATGACCCGGCCCGAAAGCGGACCCCACGGCGAACCAGACATGCGAGCGATACCAGACCTCTTCAGTGCCAGCCTCTCCTCCTGGTTCAAAACCGCTCCCGATGCAGCCCTCGACTGGGTACGCCAGCAGCCGCCCCGGCTCCACGAGGCTCTCCTCGCTCAGCTGTATCCCGCTTACCACTACTCCGGCCATGGTACTGCGCAGGCCCCCCATCCCGCCCGCGCGCAAGCACTCGCCTCTTTGCCCCCCTCCAAGACGCGCGACGAAAAACTCTCCCTCTACCTCGCGGACTGGCTCAAACATGATCTTCCCTCCGCACAGGCTTGGATAGAGGACCACGACGTGCTGGAGCCCGAATCCGCCGCCCGCCTCATCCTCGCAGCCGAGGAGGCCTCGCGATGATCCGCCTCCGCTCCGCTCTTGCCCTCGGCCTCGCTCTTGGCGCCGGAGTCACCGCCCTCCTGCCCCCCCTGTCCCTTTCCCACTCGGGCGACTCGACTGCGCCCACGCCCCAGTCACTTGCCCTGCCCACCTGGTCCGGATCTTCCCCGCCGATCCTCGACAGACCACTCGCCGATCGCCTCGTGGACGCCTGGCTACGTACCCACCTCGCGTCTACCCGGCCCTTCGCCGTGCGCCTGTCCGCCCTGCGCTCCCTGCTCCCTCACCTGCCATCGACCGCCTTTCCCCGCTTACTCGATCCACTGTTCCGAACCTCCACTCCCGAAGGCCTCCGCCTCGCCGACCTCGGCTTCGAAAGCTGGATCGAGCTCGACCCCGGCGCCGCCACCCGCTGGGCCGCCGCCCACCGGACCGCCCGCCCTCAGACCCCTCGCGCGCTTCAAGCCTGGGCCGAAATCGAACCCTCCTCCGCCTCCGCCTGGGCCTGCGGCCTGCCTGAAGATCCCGTCTCGATCGCGCTCGCCCGCCTCGCCCTCGAACGCCTCGCCCGGACCGATGCCGATCAGGCGCTCGCCTTTGCCCTCGGCCTCTCCCCATCCTTTCAAGCCCACGTGATCTCCGCGCTTCTCGAGCCCCTTGCCGCTGCCGATCCCGCTGGTACGCTCCGCAACTTCGGCCCCCGGATCTGGGCAAAAGGAGAAGGTTTCTGGGCTCTCCGCCGTCCTCTGCTCTCTTGGATCCGCAGCGATCCCGCCTCCGCACTCGACTGGCTCCTCACACAGCCACGCGAAAACGCCCCTCCCCTGCCCAGCCTCATCGCCAGCCTCCCCGGCGACGACCCGGCGCAGCGTCTCATTCTCGCCCGGGCCCTGACCGACCTCACCACCGCCCCCGCCCGCCAGGAAGCACTCGGCGAGATGCTCCGCGACTGGGCCCAAGAAGACCCGACCGAGGCCCTCGCCTGGATCCGCGGCCTTGCCGACGCCGACCTGCGAAACGCCGTGCTGGAACACGCCCTCGCCTTCATTCCCCAGGAAAACCCTGAAAAACTGCTCCCGCTGGCGCTCTCCCTCCCCCTCGGCGCCCACCGTATCGAGGTGATCGGACACACCCTCGCCACCTGGGCCGAGACCGACCTGGAGGCAGCCCTCGCCTGGTCTCGCGCCCAGACCGACCCCGCCCTCCTCGCCGCCTCCGCCCCCGTCCAGGCCATCCAGCTCGGCCGCATCGCCCGGGACGAACCCGACACCGCGCTGGACGAATGGGGCAAAATCACCGACGCCCGCGCCCGCTCCGCCGCCATTCTCCCCATCGCCGAGTCCTGGGCCGCACAGGATCCAGGCGCGGCGCTTCGCTGGCTCGTCGCGCAGCATTACTCCGGCACCCCGCGCTACGTCACCACCGAGCAAGAGATGCTCCACGCCTGGTCTCGCTCCGCACCCGAACGCGCCCTCCGCTGGGCCGAAGCGCAGGATCCCGCCCTCCGCTCCGAATACCTCGACGCCCTCGGAGGCACCTGGAACGAAAAAGCCCCCCGCGCCGCCACCGCCGACCTGTATTCAAAAATCAAGGACCCCGCCCTCCGCGCCGAGACCCTCACCCGCCACGTCAAGGAGTGGCTGACCAAGGACCCCGCCGCCGCCCGCGCCTGGCTCGAATCCTCCTCCGCACTCAGCCCCGAGCAGGCGGCCATCCTCCTCGCGCCCGCTCCCTAAACCTGCGCCGTCCGATGTCCGTCCTCTTCCCCGCCTTCCTCCTCGGCCTGCTCGCCCTCGCGGTACCGCTGCTGCTCCACCTCATCCGCCGCCGCGTCACCCGCACCGTGCCCTTCCCCGCCCTGCGTTTTCTCGCGGCCAATCGCGCCGAGCAGCGGCAAAATAAACTCCGTCGCCGCCTCGTCCTCGCGCTGCGCTGCCTCGCCCTCGCGGCGCTTGCAGCCGCCTTCGCCCGCCCCTTCCTCGGCTCGCCCCCCCCACCCGTCGGCCGCGCGCAGATCGTCGTCGTCGACAACTCCTTCTCCCTCCATACCGGCGATCGCTGGCCCGAGCTCCTCCGCCAGTCCCGCGCGGCCCTCGGCACCCTCGGCCGCGCCGACACCCTCGGCATCCTCCTCGCCCACCCCCGG
>JBILUB010000022.1:0-15618 GCA_044371245.1 Opitutaceae bacterium | reverse complement strand
CGACGAGCAAAAGGCCGAGGCGCCCAAGTCCCAAACCCCTCCGCCCGCCACCACGGCGGCGCCTGCGGCTCCGCAAACTGAGATTTCAAATCCCAAATCTCAAATGCCGCCCCCGGCGGCCCCCGCCGCCGAGACCCTCCGCCCACCCGGCGAGCGCCTCCGCATCTCCCCCCTCGCCAAAAAACTCGCCGCCGCCAAAGGCCTCGATCCCGCGCTGATCAAAGGCTCCGGCCCCCACGGTCGCATCGTGCGCGCCGACATCCTCGCCGCCGAGACCGCGGGCACCGCCAAGCTCGGCTCCGCCGGCGGATCTCAAATCTCAAATTCCAAATCTCAAATCGGTGGCCTCCCCGCCAAGGGCCTCATCCAGGAAGAGCGCACCGTACCGGTCTCGAACATGCGCGGCGTCATCGCCAAACGGCTCATCGAGTCCAAAACCACCGCTCCCCACTTCTACCTCGAGATCGAGGTAGACGCCGAGCCCCTCACCGCGCTCCGCAGCCAACTCAACACCGGCCTCGAAAAACAAGGCGTCAAACTCTCCGTCAACGACCTCATCCTGAAGGCCAGCGCCGAGGCCCTGCGCCGCGTGCCCGAGGTCAACGCCGCCTGGGAAGGCACCCAGATCCGCTACTTCGGCGCCGCCCACGTCTCCTTCGCCGTCGCCCTGCCCGACGGCCTCATCACCCCGGTGGTGCGCGACGCCCACGAGAAAAGCGTTTTTCAAATCAGCGCCGACGCCAAGGCCCTCGGCAAACTCGCCAAGGACAAGAAACTCAAACCCGACCAGTACACCGGCGGCACCTTCTGCGTCTCGAATCTCGGCATGATGGGCATCCCGAAATTCTACCCGATCATCAACACCCCGAACGCCGCCATCCTCGGCGTCGGCACCTCCGTGCAAAAACCCGTGGTGAAAAACGGCCAGATCGTCGTGGGCACCACCATGACCCTCGCCCTCAGCTGCGACCACCGCGTCGTCGACGGCGCCGTCGGCGCCCAGTTTCTCGGCGCACTCAAACAACTCCTCGAATCCCCCGCCCTGCTGCTCGTCTGAGCGCACCAGCGATCGCGCCGATCACGTCCCCACACTTCTGCGGCCCGGTCCGCCCCCCAGCCCGACGCGCCCCCGGCCGTCGGGCTTTTTTCCGCCCGCCCCCCGGCCCCGTTCATCCCCCGGGCCGAGCCCAAAATCGCGACCCCGCGCTCACGCCGACACCGACAGTCGCGAGTTGCCCCCTGGCTCCCGCTCCAGACGCCAGTTCGTTTCCACGATCTTCTCCAAAAACACCTCGTCGTGACTCACCAGCAGCATCGCGCAGGGACACTCCGCCAATGCTTCCTCGAGGCACTGGATACCCGGCAGATCCATGTGATTGGTCGGCTCGTCCATCACGATCAGATGCGGCCCCCGCACGATCCCGAGCGCCAGCAGCAGCTTTCGCACCTCCCCGGGGCTCGGCAACGCACTCTCCAACAGACGCGCCGGGCGCGAACCCAGACGGCTGATCGTGATCATCACCCGCCCGAGCTCGTCGTTCGGGAGTCGCTTGACCGTCTCCAACAAGGCCCTTGACGCCTCGGCGGAGATCTCCTGCGGAACCACCACACACCGCTCCTCCGGCACCCGCACCTGCGCTTGCACGTGGCGTAGCAGCGTACTCTTGCCCAGCCCATTCGGCCCGCTGACGCCGATCCTGCTCGTTCCGCCGATCTCGAGATCGGGGAAGCTCAGCCGACGCCCGCCCCCGAGCGGCAGATCGCCCGCCGGCATCCGCAGCAAAAAATCCCGCGGCAAAAACGAGGCGCCCTCCACCCAGATCCCCGTCTCATACCGTTTCCGCACCTCGATCTTCGCCCTCTGCTCCCCGAGCTTGCCCGCCCGCTGCCTCATCTGCGCCACCATCTTGCCCGCGTACGCGTCCTTGCCCGACACTTTCGCCAACTGACGTTGCGCGCGCCCGTCGTGATCGTGCGCCGGGATTTTTTTCTGCTTCGATCCTCGCGCGGCCGCCGTTTTTTGCTCCGCGACCACCCGGCGCCGCTGCGCCTCCTCCCGCAGCCGGCCCTCGGTCCGGCGCAAAGCCTCGTTCGCCGAACGCGCCGCCCCTTCCTCTTTTTCCTGCTCCGCGAGCGCCGCGGACACTCCCCCCGGTCGCAGCACCGCCCCCGGCGGATCGAGCAACAAACACTGCCCGCAAAGCTCATCCAGCAAGGTCCGGTCATGACTGACCAACAAACCCACCCCCGAAAAAGAGCGCAGCGCCTCGACCAACAGACGCCGCGCGTCGGCGTCGATGTGGTTGCTCGGCTCGTCCAGCGCCAGCACCGCGGGCTCTCGCCACAGCGCCACTCCGATCTGGGCGCGCTTGCGTTCACCATGGCTGAGCGTCTCCCACCGCTCCGGCCAATCGTCCCCCACCCGCAAGCGTGCCTTGAGCGGCGCCGCATCGGGCGCCCAGATAAAATCCTCGAAAAACTCCGGCACCTCGTCGGTCCGCTGCGCGACATAGAGCGCCCCACCTTGGCCATGCACGGTCCCGCCCTGCGCCTCCAATCGCCCCGTGGCGACTCGTAACAAGGTCGTCTTCCCCGCGCCATTGGGCCCCACCACACCCGTCCAGCCGGGCGGGAACTGGACCGTCAGGTCCGAAAACAACGGCTCCGTCATCCCGGGATGCGCGAACTCGACGGATTGAAAAATCAACTGGGCGATAGCCATGGCACCCCGAACCTGGAGCCCTCGGACCTCATCCCGCAACGCGAAGCATCCACTCCCAGGCAGCCGCCCCCCATCCCACCCGACTTCCCGCCTCAGGTCCTTCCGACCCTGCCCCCAAAACCACGCCGCACACCCAGCAGCGGGCACCCGACCCGGGGCGCCGAAAAACTTCGCGCCAGCAAGGGGCCTCCCTTCCGAGCACACCGCGCGCCCGAGCAGATCGTCCGCTACCTTCCGCTCCCACACCGAGGCGCAGCGAGCCATCGCCGCCTGGCCTTCGTTGACCCTCCAAACCCCCATCCAGCCGCATCGCCCGCCCCGGTTGCCCACCGGCCCCACTCCGTACGCGCCACAGCCACTCCCCCGGCAGCACTCACCCCGGGGTCCCCCGGTCCGCCCCGCCTTCGGCGCATTGCCCTGGCGCTATCTTTCCGCGGCCGAGGATCCTCCCTTTTCACGCCGGATTGTTCGGCAACCAACACGCTCGCGCCGTCACCATCCGTCCCAAAACGAGGTCATAAACTCTCAGAAATTACTCCAAGATAAAAAAAAACACGCTTAACGACCTTCCTCCACGCGGAGCCCCCTGAGAATGAGACGCCGTCTCATATTTTTGCTTGCTGTGAGAATGGGTCTCAGCCTCATTCGCTGCGCCATGTCGAATTCCTCCCGCATTCCCCACCGTCATTCCCTTTCCCGGCTCACTCATCTCCTCACCATCGCCCTACCCGCGGCCCTCTCGCCCCTCCCCGCGGCGGACCTTGCGCCAGCGGGCGCCGCGAATGACTCCGAGCTCGTCACCCTTCCCGCGCTCCGGGTCGAGGCCGAGGCGCAGAGCGACCGGATTATCCAGGGGCCGTTTCTGCCCGAAGTGCGCGGCACCGAGATCCACGCCGGAAAAAAGACCATGGTCGTCGACTTCGACGCCATGCCCCAGATCCAGACCGACAACTACCGCCAGGCCTTCTCCAAGACCCCCGGCCTGCTCACCAGCGAACTGAGCAACTCATCCCTGCTCTCCCTCTCTTTCCGCGGCATCGGCGACCCGCACGAGTCGCAAAACCTCATGGTCCTCAAAGACGGCATCCCCTTCGTCCTCGATATCGTCGGCTACCCCACCGTCTACTTCGCCCCGCCCTTCGAGAGCCTCGATCGGCTCGAGTTCACCGCCGGTGGCGGTGCCCTCCTCCACGGCGCCCAGCCCTCCGGAGCGCTTAACTACATCACCCACCGGCCAGACCGCAGCCGGCCCTGGCGTCTCACCACCCAGCACCTTGTCGGCAGTGACAATCTCTACTCCTCCTTCAACACCCTCGAGGGCGGCTCCTCGCAGCTGGGCTACCTTGCCGACTTCGATCACCGCTCGGGCGACTCCTTCCGCAGTCGCAACAGCGACTTCGAGCTCGATGGCGGCACCGTGAAACTCGAGTGGGATCTCGACGCCAACCAGCGCCTCAGCTTCGGCGGGGAGCTCTACCAGGCCGACCACGGCGAGCCAGGAGGCCTCACCCCGGCCGCCTTCGCCGCCGATCCCGACCAAGCCCTCCTCGCCAATGACCGCGTGCGCCTCGATCGCACCCAGGCAAATGTCGGCTACGAGCACGTCGGCGACACCGCCTACTGGCAGACCCGCGTCTGGGCCTCCGAGGTCGTGCGCTACAGCAAACGCCAAAACGGCGGCGGCTTCGGCACCCTCGTGCCGAATGGCAGCAACACCATCAACGAGCACACCTACGACACCCTCGCCCTCGATAGCCGCATCCGCATCGACCACGACCTTTTCGGCGAGACGTCCACCTTCACCACCGGCCTCACCTTGATGGATATCGACGCCCCCATCTGGAATGAACGCGGCGCCACGGTCGACGCCGAGCGCGGGGTCCGTACCTATCAGGCCGAGCGCTCCTCGCGCTACGCCGCGGTCTTTGCCGAGCACCTCTTCCGCTTCGGCCGCTTCACCCTCACCCCCGCCACCCGCGTCGAGTTTATCCGCCAGGATCTGGACGAGCAGATCCGCGCCGCCGGCACGCGCCGCCTCGCCGACGACACCACCAAACCCCTCTTCGGCCTCGGCGCCACCTACGCCACGACCGAGCGCACCGAGGTCTACGCCAACGTCTCCACCGCCTACAAACCCAAGACCTACGGTGACACCTTTCCCACCGGCGCCGGCGTCACCTCCAGCGATCTGGAGGAGGCGCACGTGATCAACTACGAGCTCGGTCACCGCGGACGCCCCACCCCCTGGTCTTCCTACGACCTGAGTCTCTTCCTCGTCGATTACGACGACCGCTTCGGCCAGGTCGGCTCGAACATCCAAAACGTCGGCCGCTCCCTCAACCAAGGCCTCAGCGCCGCGACCGAGATCGACCTCTACGACCTCGTCAACGGCCCCTCCGATTTCAACGTCTCCTGGCACGTCGCCTACCAGTTCCTCGACGCCGAGTTCATCTCCGGCGATCGCGACGGCCTCACCCCGCAATACGCCCCCAAACACATGCTCCGCACCGGCGTGGTGGTCAGTCAGGACCAAACCTGGAAGCTCGCCGCGCTGCTCACCGGCTTGAGCGAACACTGGGCCGACGACGGCAACACCGTCAGTGCCACCCGGGATTTTCGCATCCCGGCCTATACGGTGGTCGACCTGACCGCCGAGGCGCGTGTCTGGCAGGGCGAGCTCGCCGGCCGCGACGCCGCGCTCTGGCTGCTCGCCGGGGTGAACAACGTGCTCGACGAATCCTACTTCAGCCGCGTGCGGGCCAACGGCATCGACCCCGCCGCCCCGCGCAACGTCTACTTCGGCCTGCGCGCCGAGTTCTGACGTATCCATCGATCGACTACCGACGGGCCGGGCGGCCTCATCCGCTCCCGGCCCGCTTTTCCGCGTCCCGCCCCCGGCCTCCTCCTAGCCCAGCTCCAACTCCGCCAGCACCGGTCGGTGATCACTCAACCAGCTCGACACCACCCCGCTGCGAGCCACGCGCAGCTCCGCCGGCACCAGCACAAAATCCAGGGCGCGCGTCGGCAAGGGCGAGGGAAAGGTCGCCCCGTCCTGCGGGTGCAGCGCATAGGCGCCGAAGTACTCCAGCTCCGCCAGCAAGCCCGCCGTCGCGTCCTGCGCCTTTCCCGACGTGTTGAAATCCCCGCAGACCACCGGCGGCACGCTCCAGTACGGTGAGCGCGCATTGTGCCTCTGGGCGAGATACCGAAACACTTGGCCGATCTGGTCCATCCTCGCCGCTCGCGACCGATAGTGCAGATGCAGATTGATCAAGGGCACGCGCCGCCCCTGCGGACTGATTTCGGCAAACAAAAATCCCTTCTCGCCCACCGTTCGCCGCCCGAAAGCCACCGCCTCCCCCTCCTCCAACACATGCCGCGAAAGAAACGCGTTGCCGTAGCAAAGATTGAAAAGGCCGCTCCTTCGCGTCGTGACCCCGAGCAACGCGTGGGGATGCCCCGTGTGCTCCCGTAGATACTCCAGATGATCGAAGTTCCCCGCCCAGCGCGAATCCTGATCGATCTCCTGCAACGCCACCACATCGGCGTCCAGTTTCACCAGCAGCTCCGCCATCCGGCGCAGATGCGCCTTCATCCCCTTCACCGTCTGAAACCCCTGGATCGGACGCAGACCACGACCGTGGGCGATGTTCCAAGTGACGATCCGCAAACGGTTCATGTCTGCCAACAAAGCCCGGACGACTCACCCGTCAAAGTCACGATCCATTCCCCCCTCCCGCCAAACCGCTTCCGCCCGCTCCGCAGAGCTTTTGGGGCCACCCTTCCGGGTCTTTAAAATGGTGCTCAGGACAGGACTCGAACCTGCACGCCTCACGGCACACGCCCCTCAAACGTGTGTGTCTACCAATTCCACCACCTGAGCATGACTGACAGAGAGGAAGGCGGAGGCAGACAAACGCTCCCCTGCCTGACAAGCCCTAAAATGCGAGTTTTCCAAAATCAGTTTTGACCCCCGGCACCGTCCTCCGGACGGTCCCGTAAGTGCGCCGCGGGCGCCGGCCGCCATGACTTTCGATCACACCCTTCAGGCACTGCTCCGCTCCTACGAAACCGAGGGAGGCATCAACCATCTCGACGGCAGCAATCTCCCCTCCGAGGCCTCCATCAACCAACTTTCGGTGGATGTGATGCACCTCCTTTTCCCCGGCTTTTTCGAGACCGCCCCGCTCACCCGCGAGGCCGTGCCCGCGCTCACCCGCCGCCGCCTCGTCTCCGTTCACGAACGCCTCCGCTCCGAAATCGAAAAATCGCTGCGCTTCTCCGCCGCCTCCGCCGTCTCGGGCTCGCCCCAGTCCCCGCCCCTCGCGGCCGGCGACGCCGCCACCCGCGCCGAGGAGATCGCCGATGCCGTCCTCGCCCGCCTGCCCGAGCTCCGCCGCGTGGTGCAGACCGACGTTCAGGCCGCCTACGCCGGCGATCCCGCCACCCGGCACGTCGAGGAGATCATCCTCGCCTACCCCTGCGTCCTGGTCATCTCCCTGCAGCGCTTCGCCCACGAGCTCTACCGGCTCGGCGTGCCCCTGCTGCCCCGCATGATCACCGAGTACGCCCACGAACGCACCGGCACCGACATCCATCCGGGCGCCCGCATCGGGGAGTTTTTTTTCATCGATCACTGCACCGGCGTGGTCATCGGCGAGACCGCGACCATCGGTCGGAACGTCAAGATCTACCAAGGCGTCACCCTCGGGGCCAAATCCTTCGAGGTCGACGCCGAGGGCAACCCCGTGAAGGGCGTCAAACGCCACCCCGACGTCGCCGACCACGTCACCATCTACGCCCACGCCACCATCCTCGGCGGCGACACCCGCATCGGCGCGCACTCCATCGTCGGCGCCAACGTCTGGCTGCTCGAGAGCATCCCCGACAACAGCATCGCCTACTACAAGAACGAGAACCTCGTCGTCCGTTCGCGAAAGAAAAAAGAAGCCGCGCTCGAGAGCCGCAAACAGGACGAGTTGCAGGCGTGGAACTGGTCCATCTGAGCCCGCCGACCATCCGTCGCGCCGCCCCGCCCCCGGCCCGGCACCGTCCCTGCTTCCGCCCGCCCCACGCATGTCCTCCCGCATCACCGAAGCCTGGTCCGGCCGATTCGGCGCCATCCTCGCCGTCGCCGGCAGCGCGGTCGGCCTGGGCAACTTCATCCGCTTCCCGGCGCAGGCCGCCCAGTACGGCGGCGGCGCCTTCATGATCGCCTACTTCACCTCCTTCCTGATCATCGGCATCCCCCTCTGCTGGTCGGAATGGACGCTCGGGCGCATGGGCGGTCGGCTCGGCTTTCACTCCAGCGCCGGGGTGCTCCACGCCGTCCTCGGCCGACCCTGGGCCAAGTACGTCGGCGCGCTCGGCTTCATCATCGTCACGCTCATCTACGCCTACTACATCACCATCGAGGCCTGGTGCCTCGGCTATGCGGCAAATGCGGCCGCCGGCACCTTCCACTCCGGTCCGATGGACTTCGGCGCATTCTTCGGTCGCTTCGCCGGTGCGGGCGAGAACGGAGCCTCCATCCAGTTCGGACTGCAGGATGTCGGCCTCTTCCTGCTCATCACCTTCGCGCTCAATCTCTACTTCATCCATCGCGGCGTTTCGCGCGGCATCGAGCTGGTCTGCCGCTATGCGCTCCCCGCCCTCATCCTGCTCGGCTTGGTCATCCTGGTTCGGGTGCTCACGCTCGGCACCCCCGACCCCTCCAAACCCGGGCAAAACGTGCTCAACGGGCTCGGCTTCCTCTGGAACCCCGGCACGGTCGGCGTCGATCTGCTCAACCCGGAGCTCTGGCTCGCCGCCGCCAGCCAGGTCTTTTTCTCCCTCAGCATCGGCATGGGCGTCATCATCACCTACGCGAGCTACCTCGGCCCGAAAGATGACGTCGTGCTCTCCGGCCTCACCGCCGCCGCCGCCAACGAGGTCTGCGAGGTCGGCATCGGCGGCTTGATGACCGTACCCGCCGCCTTCGTCTTCCTCGGAGCCGCCGGCGTGGTCGGGAGCACCGTCGGGCTCGGCTTCATCGTCCTCCCACAGGTCTTCACTTTCATGCCCGGCGGCCAGTTTTTCGCGGTGCTCTATTTCAGCCTCCTGTTCCTCGCCGCCATCACCAGCTCCCTCTCCATGCTCCAGCCCGGCCTCGCCCTGCTCCAGGAGGGCCTGGGCCTGAATCGCAGCGCCGCGGTCGCCGTGCTCGGCTCGCTCACCGCCTTCGGCACGGGTTTCGTCTGGTTTTTCTCCAAGGACTTGCAGGCCCTGGACACGATCGACTTCTGGGTGGCGAACGTGCTGATCTTTTTGCAGGCCTCCCTCATCATCGTGATCTTCGGTTGGGTCATCGGGGCCCGTGAGGGACTCGCCGAAGCACGGATCGGCGCCCGCATGCACATCCCCTCCATCTGGGCCTTCATCATCCGCTACGTCTGCCCTCTCTATCTCGGCGCGATCTTTCTGCTCTTCGTCGTAAACAAGGTGATCGGCTGGAATTTTCGTTTCGGGTCCGAGTTTGAGATCAAACGCACCCCCTACGTGACCAACCTCATCGGCCCCGACCGCGACCCGGTGGCTCTCGCCAGCGTCGGGCTCATCGCGTTGCTCACCATCGGCACCTTTTTCCTCGTGCGCGTCGCCGCCCGACGCTGGGACCGCACCCTCGCCTCCGGCGAATAACCCCCCCCCTCCCATGACCACCGGCGGCTGGATCAATCTCGTGCTCTCGCTCGGCTTCGTGCTGGGCCTCTTCGGCTGGTGTGTGTGGAAACTGTTTTCCGATCGCCGCCCCCCCGGGGATGCCGCGTCGGACCATCCCGGCTCTCCGCGCCAGGACTAGGCGCTGTCTTCAACATAAACCGAGGCTTCGTGAGGCGGGAGCCAAGCACCGGTTTGAATCGAAGTCCGCGCCTAGCCCGCCACGGGCAAACAGCGGCTCAAGCCCGCGGATGCGCCTTGTCGTAAACTTCGCGCAGCCGGGCGACCGAAACGTGGGTGTAGATCTGCGTCGTGTTAAGCGAAGCGTGTCCCAGCAACTCTTGCACGAGCCGCAAATCGGCGCCCGCGTTCAACAGGTGCGTGGCATAGCTGTGCCGCAGCTTGTGGGGTGACAGGTCGAGCGGCAGGCCCGCCAGCGCGAGGTATCGTTTCAACATCAACTGCACCGATCGATCGCTCAGCCGCCGATGCCGGGCATCCACCAGGACCGGCGCCCCCGGGCCCCGCTCCCGGGCAAACTCCCGTATCCATTTTTCAAGCACGGCCGTGGCCACCTTGCCCAGCGGACACAGTCGCTCCTTTCGGCCCTTCCCCAGCACCCGCGCGGCCGTGCCGCCCGCCTCCAGCCGATCGTGGTTCAGCCCGGTGAGCTCGCTCACCCGGAGCCCCGCGCCGTAGAGCAACTCCATCGCCAGACGGTCCCGCCAGGCGATGAAGGGCGTGATCGCGCCATTCTCCAGCAGCCGCGTCGGCCCTTCGAGCAGCAGGCGCATCTGCCCTTCCGTCAGAAACTGCGGCAGACGCTTCTCCAGCTTGGGCAGCGAGAGTCCGACCCACGGGTTCTTGGCCACCCGGCCCCGGCGCTCCCAGAAACGGAAAAACGCCCGCAACGCCGACGCGTGGTTGTGCAGCGTACGCCGGCCCATCCGCGCCTGCGCCTCGATCACGAAGTCCCGCATCACCCGCGGGGTCAGCTCCCCCCACACGTCTCCGTCCCCGACCGCTCCCCGCCGCCAACGGACAAAGTCCTCCCAGGCCTGCCGGTAGTTTCGCACCGTGTACCCGGAGTAACGCCGCTCGAGCGCGAGGTAGTCGGCGAAGGGGGCCCACCACTCGCGCCGCAGCGCCTCGTCCGCTTCACCGGTGTCGTCCATCGCGCTCGGGCTCCGCTCCGCCTCAGTCGGCCGCGGCCGCGCCGCCGGCCGCGATCCTGATCTCGACCTCCCGCCGCACCCGGTCGGCCTCGCGTCGCAGGGCACCCTCCGGATCCAGACCCCGCGCCCGCGCCGCCGCGCACAGCTCGAAAAGCGCCTTCCCCAGACTCGCATCATCCAACCCCGCGCCCAAATCCCGGATCCTCCCGACATCCAGGGCGCCCTCGGTCGGCAGCCCTTTTTTTTCAATCTGCTTCCAGACCGCTTCGGCCAACATCGTCGCCGGCAGTCGGGGAGGTTGCTCCTTAAACGGACCCGTCTGCGCCGGGCCGGCCTTTTTCTCGCCCGCTTTAATCTCCTCCCATTTTACGATCACGTCCTCCGCGGTACCGAGGCGCGCGCCGTCACCAAACACATGCGGATGCCGGCGGACGAGCTTCTCGTTCACCTCCCGCGCCACCGCCTCGAGGTCAAACTCGCCCCGCTCCTCCGCCAGTTGCGCGTGAAACACCACCTGGATCAACACGTCCCCGAGCTCCTCGCGCATGTGCGGATAATCCTGCCGGTCGATCGTGTCGATCAGCTCGCTCACTTCGTCGATCAGACAACGCACCAGGGTCTGGTGCGTTTGCTCCTGGTCCCAGGGGCAGCCGCCCGGGGCCCGCAGTCGGGCGATGGTGGCGCGGAGTTGATCGATCGCGTGGCTCATGCCGCCGAGGTGAAGGCCCTCTCTCCACCCTGGCAAGCCGACCCTCCGGCCGCCCGCTATTCCCGCCATGCCCATGTCTCCGCACGAACCACCAGCCCGTTGGGCGAAAAAGTCCCTAGCGCGCTCGCGGCTTCCCCTCCGATTCCCCCGGGAAGGGGCGCTCGCTACCGTTCGGCTTTCAGTCCGCGAAAACGTGGATCCGCCATGATGGCGACCCACCTCGCCCGCTGGCCGGACCGTCGGCCTTAACTCCCAATGCCCAAATCAATACTAATCACCGGCGGAGCAGGATTCATTGGTTCCCACCTGGCGGACGAGCTTTTGCTCCGCGGCCATCGCGTTCGCGTCCTCGACTCCTTGTCCCCTCAGGTCCACGGCGACCGGGCCAACCGGCCGTCCTACCTGGACCCCGAGGTTGAGCTGCGAGTCGGCGACGTCCTGGACCCCCGCGCGGTCGCGCAGGCGCTGGAGGGCATGGACGCCGTCTACCACCTCGCCGCCATGGTCGGGGTCGGACAGAGCATGTATCGGATATCCGACTACACAACGGTGAACAACGAGGGCACCGCCGTGCTGCTCGAAGCTCTGGCCAGAAGCCCGGTGGATAGGCTCGTTGTCGCCTCCAGCATGAGCATCTACGGTGAAGGCCTCTACCGCGGCGCCTCCGGCGCGCCCGTGGCCGGCCGCCTGCGTCCGCTCGCGCAGCTCCAGTCCCGACGCTGGGAGCTCGCCGACCGGGACGGGCGGCCCCTCATGCCGATCCCTACGCCCGAGACCAAGGCCCCCGAACTCGCCTCGGTCTACGCGCTCTCCAAATTCGACCAGGAACGCCTCTGCCTCATCGTCGGCCAGGCCTATGGCATCCCCGCCGTCGCCCTTCGCCTCTTCAACGTCTACGGCCCCCGTCAGGCGCTCTCCAACCCCTACACGGGAGTCCTGGCCATCTTCGCCTCGCGCCTGCTCAACGGGCTGCCGCCGCCCGTCTTCGAGGACGGCCTGCAACGCCGGGATTTCGTCAACGTCCGCGATGTCGCCCGGGCCTGCGTCCTCGCCCTGGAAGCGCCGGGCGCACCCGGGCGGGTGTTCAACCTCGGCAGCGGCCGCCACCTCACGATAAGCGCCGTCGCGCAGCGCCTCGCGGCGGTGCTCGGGCGTTCGCACCTCGTGCCCAAAATCACCGGGTGCCACCGCGCGGGCGACATCCGCCACTGCTTCGCCGACATCACCCTCGCTCGCGACCTCCTGGGCTACAGGCCCGAGGTCGACTTCGACACCGGATTGGCCGGGCTCGCCCGCTGGCTGGAGGGCCGTATCGCCATCAACCGGGTCGAGGAGGCGAGGCGCGAACTGGCGGAGAGGGGGCTCACGGTATGAGCTTTTTCCCTCCGCTCGATCCCCGTTCCTCCGGGGTGCACTTCGGCGTCGATCAGCTCGTGCTCATCACCGGCGGTGCCGGCTTCGTCGGGTGCAACCTCGCGGACCATCTGCTCTCTCGTGGGCACCGCGTTCGCATCTTCGACAACCTCTCCCGTCCGGGCGGCGAAAAAAACCTCGCGCACCTTCGGAGCCGGCATGGCGAACGCCTCCACTTTTATCTCGGCGACATTCGTGACCCGGGCGAGGTCGCCCGCGCGCTCCGGGGCGCCGGGCCCGTGTATCATCTCGCCGCCCAGGTCGCGGTCACCACCAGCCTCTCCGACCCGATCACCGACTTCGAGGTCAACGCCCGCGGCACGCTCAATCTGCTCGAGGCGCTCCGCCGCTCCCCGACCCGCCACGGCCTCGTGTTCACCTCCACCAACAAGGTCTACGGCCACCCGGAGGATGTGCCGCTGGAGATCAGCGGCGAACGCTATCGGCCTGTATCCGCCTCCTTGCGACATGGCTTCGACGAGGACCGGCCCCTGATGTTCTACGGCCCCTACGGTTGCTCCAAGGGCGCGGCCGACCAGTACGTGCTCGACTACGCGCGCACCTATGGCGTTCCCGCCGTCGTCCTGCGCATGAGCTGCATCTACGGCCCTCATCAGTGCGGCAACGAGGACCAGAGCTGGATCGCCCACTTTCTTCGCAACGCGATCTCCGCTCACCCGATCACCCTCTACGGCGACGGCCGCCAGGTGCGCGACGCGCTCCACGTCGATGATCTCATCGACGCGCTTCTCCTCGCCCAGGGACGCATCGCCACGCTCTCAGGCCGCGCCTTCAACATCGGCGGGGGACCCGCCCGCACGACCTGCCTCCTCGAACTCATCGAGCGGATTCAACTGCTCCAGGGCGTGGCCCCGTCCCTCAGGGTCGCCGGCTGGCGTGCCGCCGACCAGCGCTACTACGTCGCCGACATCCGTCGGTTTTGCGCCGCGACAGGTTGGTCGCCCACCATCCGCTTCGGCGACGGGCTGCGGAGTCTGCACCGCTGGTTCTCCGGCCACACCGCGGGTGCCGAGGAGATCACCGCTTCCGCGGGCACCTGAACCTCCCTCGATCCCACATGCCCGGTCCCGGCGTTCAAAGCCTCCGTCCACCCCTGCGCGGTTTCCTGGCTCGTCCACCCACGGCACCCCTACGACCCGCCCGATGAGCCGCGGCCCCACCTACCTGAGCGCGACCCTCAACGGACCGAGGTGCTTTCAGTACAAGCACCTCCCGGTCCCGCGCCCCGCCTCCGGAGAAGCCCTGGTGCGTCTGCACGGGTGCGGAGTCTGCGGTTCAAATCTTCCCGTTTGGGAGGGACGCGAATGGTTCACCTACCCTCTCAAGCCGGCCGAGCCCGGACACGAGGGCTGGGGCGTGGTCGAGGCCGTGGGGCCCGACACCACCTCGGTGCGTCCGGGCGATCACGTCGCGCTCCTCTCGGCCAACGCCTTCGCCGAGCTCGCGCTCACCTCCGTCGATCAGCTCGTCCGACTGCCGGACGGCATCGGCGGGCGCGAGTTCCCCGGTGAGCCGCTGGGCTGCGCCCTCAACGTCGTTCGCCGGGCCCAGATCCTGCCCCACCACCGGGTCGCCATCGTCGGGATTGGTTTCCTCGGCGCTCTGCTCACCCAGCTCGTGGCCCTCACCGGCGCCCGGACCTACGCCGTTGCCCGCCGTCCCTTCGCCCAGTCCGTCGCCGCCCGCATGGGGGCCAAGGAGGTCGTCCCGATGGACGACCACTGGCGGATCATCGAGCGCATCCGGGCGCTGACCGCCGGCGCCGGCTGCGATTGCGTGATCGAGTGCGTGGGCCTGCAGTGGCCGCTCGACCTCGCCGCCGAGCTCGTCGCCGAGCGCGGCCGTCTGGTCATAGCCGGCTACCACCAGGACGGGCCCCGCTCGATCAACCTCCAGTCGTGGAACTGGCGCGGCATCGACGTGATCAACGCCCACGAACGCGATCCGCTGGTCTACGCCCTCGGCGTGTCCGCCGCCGCCATCGCCGTGGTCGAGCACCGCCTGCGGCCCGATCCGCTCTACACCCACCGCTTCCGCCTCACCGAACTGGACGCGGCGTTCACCCACCTCCGCGACCGCCCGGAGGGTTTTTGCAAGGCCCTTGTACGGTATGATTGAAAACTCGCCCGCGTCCCGCACCGCGATCCGGCCCACCGCCGAATCCGCTCTCCCTCCGTCCCTTCTCCCGCGGTCTGTCCTCCTGACCACGGATCCGGTGGGCGGTGCCTGGTCCTTTGTCCTCGAGTTGGCACGGGGTCTCGTTCGGTCCGAGGTCGACGTCGTCGTCGCGTCTCTCGGCGGTCCCGTCTCCGCGAGCCAACGCAACGCCTTCGACCAGCTGGGGCCCCGGGCCTCGCTCCACGTCGACACCCGCAAGCTGGAGTGGATGGAGGACCCATGGGACGACGTCGCGTCTTCCGGCGAGTGGTTGCTCGACCTCGAGCACCGCCACCGACCCGACCTCGTGCATCTCTCCGGCTACGCCCACGCGGCGCTGGCGTGGCGCGCCCCGGTTCTCGTGACCGCCCACTCGTGCATGTATTCCTGGTGGCGCGCGGTCCATCGTTCCAAACCGCCGGCCGCGTGGCGGACCTATCATGCCGCGGTCGAGCGCGGGCTCCGCTCCGCTGACCTCGTGGTCGCCCCGAGCCACTCCATGTTGCGTTCGCTGACCATGCACTACGCCGAGCTGCCCCGCACCCGGATGATCCCCAACGGGCGATCATCCCGCCCCACCCCCGGATTGCGGCGCAGGCCCGCGATACTCGGCGTCGGCCGGCTCTGGGACGAAGCGAAAAACCTGCGCGCCCTCGCGGCCCTCGCACCGCGTCTACCCTGGCCGGTCCGGCTGGCGGGCGCGATCCGCTCGCCCGACGGCACGA
>JBILUB010000238.1:0-4457 GCA_044371245.1 Opitutaceae bacterium | reverse complement strand
AAGGGTGCCCGGAGCGGCTGCCCGACCGCGTCTTTCTGCGCTACATCTGGACCTGGCGTTCGCTGCGTCGTGAAAAAGCGCTGGCGACGCTGGAGGAGGCGCGCGCGCTCGGAAAGGCGGTGCATGTGCTGCGCGGTCGGGCGGAGGTGCGGCGGTTTTTGGCCGGGCTGCCCCGGGCGAGCGCGACGCGTGAGGCGGAAACGTCACTCGCTCTTTAACCAACGCTAACCCGCGCGCGGCATGCTCGGCGTATGGCACAACTTCCTTTGCAGGTCGGGGCGGCGTTGAAACTGGCGGAACTTCCGGAGCGGGCGGAGTGGCTGCTCGCGGAAGGGCGCGATCTGGAAATCCAGGACCCGTGTCTGGCGGGTTTTCTCGACGGGGATTGGGCGGCGGCGGCGCGCGAGGCGCGGGCCGTGCTGGACGGGCATGCGGGGCGGAGGGGCGTGCACGCCCCCTATGACGGCATGCCGTGGGCGGCGGCGGACGGGCGACTGGCGGGCGTGATGCGGGATCGTTTGCGGGAGTCGCTCGATTTTACGGCGGCGCTGGGCGGCACGCATCTGGTGTTGCACAGCCCCTTCGCGTTTTTCGGCAAGGCGCAGACGCGTTTTCGTGGGGACGAGTTGGCGGATACGATCATGCGGACGGTGCAAAATCTTTCGCCGGTGGTGGAGGAGGCGGCGGCGCGGAAATGCGTGCTGGTGTGGGAAAACATCTTCGACCTGCGCACCGATCCGCTCGACGGACTGGTGGCGGCCTTCGCCTCGCCCTGGGTGCGGCGCAGTCTCGACACCGGGCACGCCCACCTGATGACGGCGCGCGGAGGGCCGCCGGTGGACACCTGGATCAACGCGGCGGGCGCGGCGCTGGCGCACGTGCATCTGCAGGACACGGACACCGAGAGCGACCGCCACTGGGCGGTGGGCGACGGCGAGATCCGGTGGCGGGCGGTGTTTGCCGCGCTGGCCGCGCTGCCGGAGACGCCGCGTTTGATCCTGGAAATGACGCCGGAGCGTCAGGAGCGCTCGCTCGCGTGGTTGGTCGAGCGCGGGCTGGCGCGGTGAGCGCGGGTGACGTCGCCATGATTCGCGCGCTTTTGTTTGATCTGGATCGCACGCTGGTGGATCGCGACGGCAGTGCCGCGCGGTTTTTCGCGAGGCAGGCGGAGCGGAGCGTGGACGCCGGGCGGCGGGCGGAGTTTGTGGCGTGCTTGTTGCGGCTGGACGATAACGGCTACGGCAACAAGCGGGCGATGTATCAGACGCTCGGTGCGGAGTTCGGACTCGCGCCCGAGCTGGCGACGGCGCTGGAAGAGGAGTTTCGCGCGGACTTTGGCGCGGCGATGCGGCCCTTCGCGGATACGCGCGAGGTGTTGGCGCGTTTGCATGGCCGGGGCTGGCCGATGGGCATCGTCACCAACGGGACGGTGCGCGTGCAGGCGTCCAAACTCGCGGCGACGGGAATCGGCGCGTTTATGCGGACCATCGTGATTTCCGAGGCGGAGGGCATGAAGAAACCCGACGGAGAAATCTTTCGCCGGGCTTTGGAGCGCATCGGCGCGGAGGCGGGGGAAACGGCGTTCGTGGGGGACAACCTTGCGGTGGATGTCGAAGGAGCGCGGGCGGCGGGGCTCGTGCCGGTGTGGTTCGCGGCGCATGATCCGGAAGCGGATTTTCCGGGCGTGAAGGTGCGAAGCCTGTCGGAGTTGGAAACGTGGCTGAGTAGCAAGGTCTGATCCGATTCGAATTTACGAGCGAGTCCGGGGATCGTGGGGGATCGTCGGCTGGCTTGGGCGTATCAGCCAATTCTGCTTGGGCACCACGACGGAAGGACTCGGCGAGACGCCGAGTCCGGCACCCGGGACGGGTGCGCTCCCCGGACCGCCGGAAATCCTCAAACGATCGGCCGGGGGCTTACGCCGCGGGTTTGAGCGCGGGGGCCGGGACGGAGAGCAGGGCGACGAGTTCCTCGCCGGCCACCGCGAGGGGGCCCTCGTTGCGTAGGACGTGGAGGTTGGCGTGCTCGACGGTGAAGGCGGCGGCGCGGGCGACGCGGGACTCGATCTCGGCGGCGGTCTCGCGGGCGCGGGCAAGCAGGCGGTGCCGCAGGATGGCGGGATCGACCGCGATCAGGACGACTTGGAGGTTCGGGTAGCGGAGCGAGGCCTGGGCAAGGTGGGCGCGGCTGCCGTTCATGATCACCGTGGCCCCGGCGCGCAGCCAGCAGTCGATCTCGACGCCGATGCCGTAGCTCAGGCCGTGGCTTTCCCAATCGAGGGCGAAGAGGCCGAGGGCCTTGCGGGTGGCGAACTCGGCGGGGGTGAGGGCGACGTGGTGCTCGCCGCCGGCGTCGAGCGGGCGGGTGATGTAGCGGTGAGCGAAGAGCACGGGGGCGGCGCCGGCGAGGCGTTCGCGCGCGTGGCCGAGCAGAGAATCTTTGCCGGCGCCGGACGCGCCCACGACGTAGAACAAGGTGCCCACGCACGGGAGCATGGGCGGGGCGTGTTAGGGACGGATAAAGACGGGATGAAGTTCGCGCGTGCCGGCGGCCGTGGCGGCGAGGATGGCGGAGCGCACGCCGGCGGCGGCGCACTCGGCGGCGGCGGCGGGCGTGAGGCCGGCGACGAGGCGGGCGCGCAGCCAGAGCGCGGCAAAGAGGTCGCCGGAGCCGTTGTGGCGCCCGGGCTCGCGGGGTTGGGCGGAGCGGGCTGCGTCGCCGGAAACCGGGTACAGGCGGGTGCCGACGAGCGATCCGGATTCGGGCCAGCCGGTGACGAGCAGGTTCACGGACGGGAAACGTTCCCGCCAGGCAGCGACGGCGTCGGGGCCGGGGCGGGCGGTGAGCAGGCTGAGTTCGGTGTGGTTGGGCAGGGCCCAGTCGGCGAGGGCGACAAGGCGGGGCCAGGCCGCGATCAGCTCGGGCGCGACGTAGGGGCGGCCCTCGTCGCCACTGATCGGATCGACGACGAGCTCGCGGATGCGGGCGCGGTGGGTGGCGACCAACTCGACGACCGCGTCCAGCTGGGCGGCGTTGGCGAGGTAGCCGACGACGAGCACGACCGAATCGCCCGGATCGAGGGCGGCGAGAGCACCGTCGAGCAGGGATGCGAGGGCGGCGGCCTGGCGGCGCACGCCGGGCATGTCACCCGGGCCGGTGAGGAGCACGCTCGGGACGGGCAGGCAGAGGGGGCCGAGCAGGTGGAGAAAGGGTTTGAGGCCCACGACGCCGTGGGCGGTGAGGCTGTGCACGCAGACGAGGCGGGGCGGGTTCATGCGGACGGTGGGAGGGGGAGAGGCAGGCCGGCTGCGACGGCGCGCAGGCCGGCGGCCAGGGCGGCGAGGCGGGTGGGGTGGTCGGGCGGGTTTTTCCAGGTATTCAGCGCGGCGATACGCAGGCGGTCATGGCGGGGCATGGGCGGCAGGTATCGGCGGCGGGGGTGCGCGCGGCGAGCGGAAGCGGCGGGCATCGCCGACTTTTAACCCGTTCTTAATCCAATCTTAAAGCGGGCCGGGTAGGGTGGTAGCATGATGACAAGCTCTCCGCGCCGTCTGTTCCTCAACGCCACCCTCGCGCTACCCGGCGGGGTGTTGCCTGGCGGCTCGCTGGCGATCGTGGGCGGACGGATCGCCGGGGTGGGCGCTTCGGGCGAGCTGGCGGGGCTGTTCGAGGCCGGTTTCGAAGTGACCGATCTGGGCGGAGCCTTGGTGCTGCCGGGCTTGATCGATCTGCACACGGACACCTTGGAAAAGGAGATCACGCCCCGGCCGGCGGCTGATTTCCCGGTGGAGGTGGCGGTGCACGAGCTGGACCGCAAGTTGGTGGGCTGCGGCATCACCACCGTGTACCACTCGCTGCATTTCGGGTACTCGGAGGGCACGGCGCTAAACCGTTCGCGCTACAGCCGGCGCGAGGTGATCGATCGGGTGCGAGGGCTGGCGGCGGGGCACACGCTGGCGAAGACCCGCATCCACGCGCGCTACGAAGTGGTGGGCGACGGACCCGGGGCCCTGGGGCTGGTGCGCGAGCTGTTGGAGCGGCGCGAGGTGGAGTTGTTGTCCTTCATGGACCACACGCCCGGGCAGGGGCAGTACACGGAGGAGCTGTTCATCTCGCGGCAGGCGAAGAATGGCGTCGACGAGGCGCAGGCGCGGGTGTTGCTGGCGGAGAAAAAGGCGCGTCCGCGCCTCTCGCCGCAGCAGATGCGCGAGGTGGCGGAGCTGGCGTTGGGCACCGGGGTGCCGTTGGCGTCGCACGATGACTGCACGGTGGAGAAGGTGAGGACGATGCACGCGCTCGGGGTTACGATCTGCGAGTTCCCGATCAACATGGCGGCGGCGGTGGAAGCGCGCGCGCTCGGCATGGTGGTCCTCGGCGGGTCGAGCAACGTGCTGCGCGGCGGCTCGCTGACCGGGAACCTGCACATCGGCGATGCGATGAAGGCCGGGGCGGTGAAC
>JBILUB010000237.1:0-4469 GCA_044371245.1 Opitutaceae bacterium | reverse complement strand
CGGATCGAGCAACTTCAGATTCATCGCCGCCGACAGTCGCGAGTGGTAAAGCCACGGCTCACCCATCCACAACGCGTCCTGGTAGCGGCCAAAATCCTCCAGCCGATGCGCCACGAAATCATCCAAGGCCGCGCGTGCGTCCTCGGGCGTCACCGGCCAGTCGAAAGCCTCCAGCTTGCCCGGGTGCCCGGCGAAGCGCCGCCCGACCAGCTCCAGCACCGCACGAGTCGTCGCGTCCGGCCGGAATCGTCTCGGCGCCGGCAAGGGCCCCGGACCCGACTTGGCAAAAGCACCCCGATTATCGTGATCGAAATTCCACTGCCCGCCCTCCGGCTCGCCCCGCGCGTCGAGCAAGACCTTCTCCCTTCGCCGCAGCTCCCGATAGAAAAACTCCAGCCGCAACTGCCGACGCCCCAGCGCGTGCGCCTTAAAATCCGCGATGCTGGCATAAAAATGCCGGTCTCGCCGCACCTCCAGGGGCAGCCCCAGCTTGCTCGCCGCCGCCTCGAGCGCCCGCCACACCCGCCATTCACCGGGCTCCGCCATCACCAGACGCTCCGGTTTCAACTTTTTGACCACCCGCTCCAGCTCCCCCGCCAAGGATCCCGCGTTGGCCTCGTCCTCGAGCTCGCTGTAGTGCACCGTCCTGCCCTCCGCGCGCCGCGCGTCACGGAAATGCCGCATCGCCGCGAGGAAGACCGCGATTCGCGGCTTGCTGGACCAGACGTGGCCGGCCTCCTCCGCCACCTCCGCCATCCAGAGCGCGTCCCTCCGCGGGTCAAAACCGTCCAGTGCTGAGGAGCCGGCATCCAACTGGTCACCCAGCACGAGAATCAGATTTCGCATCGGCCTTTGGGGAAAAACGCCACGCCTCACTCGTCGCTCGCGACCTCGGCCTCCTGGCCGGCAGCGCGCAGCGATTTAAACGCCGCCAACGCCTCCGCCCGCGCCGTCGCGTGATCGACGATCGGGCGCGGATAGTTGTCCCCCAGTCGCACTCCGGCCTGCGCCAGCACCTGCGCCGGCGCCGTCCACGGAGCGTGCAGAAACTTGTCCGGCAAACGCGCCAGCTCGGGCACCCACTCGCGCACATAGCGACCCGCGGGATCAAATTTTTCCCCCTGCGTCACCGGAGCGAAGATTCGGAAATAGGGCGCCGCGTCCGCGCCGCATCCCGCGCTCCACTGCCAACCCAGGGTGTTGCTCGCCAGATCGGCGTCCACCAAGGTGTCCCAAAACCACGCCGCCCCCTGCTGCCAGGGCAGGCGCAGGTGCTTCACCAAAAACGAGGCGACGATCATCCGCACCCGGTTGTGCATCCACCCCGTCGCCCAGAGCTGCCGCATGCCCGCGTCCACCACCGGATAGCCGGTCCGGCCGCGCCGCCACGCCCGCAGCTTGGC
The DNA here is from genome assembly GCA_044371245.1 of Opitutaceae bacterium. Taxonomy (GTDB): domain Bacteria; phylum Verrucomicrobiota; class Verrucomicrobiia; order Opitutales; family Opitutaceae; genus IMCC26134_A. The sequence goes on along the minus strand of JBILUB010000237.1, from coordinate 3,066 downwards.
CCCGCCCGGATCATCCGCCCAGGGGAACCGCTCGAACTCCCCCCGCAACGGCCGCTCCGGAGTCTGCTCAAAATGAAACAAAAGATGATGCGCAAACTCCCTCCAGCCGATCTCGCTCAGATAGACGCGGGCACCGTTGCTCGCCGGCTCCAGCCCGCGTTCCCTCCCCAGACCGCGCAGCGCGGCCGCGACCTGCCTCGGCCCGATTTCACCCCAGTGCAGATGCGGCGACAGCCGCGACGTGCCCTCTTGGTCGGGCAAGTTTCGCCGTTCGTCATAAACATGCACCGCCGCCTCGCGCCCCTCGAGAAAGTCGCGCAACCGCGCCTGCGCCCCGGCCTCCCCCGGCGTCCACACCCGGCCAAAACCCGCGTCCCATCCGATCCGCGGCCGCAACTCGAACTCGTCGAGCGCCAAACCCTCCGGCCACCGTGCGGGGCCCGGCGGCACCTTGACGCCCTCCACCGGAAGGGCGAAGGGCAAGGTGCAGCAATGCCGCCAAAACGGCGTGAACACCTGGAACGGCCTCCCCTGCTTGTTCTGGATCGCGTGTGGCTCGAAAAGCAGCGCGCTGTTGAAGCTCTTCACCTCGAACCCCTCCGCCGCCAGCGCCGATTTCAGCCCGGCATCCCTCGCCCGCACGGCCGGCTCGTATCGGCGATTCCAATACACCGCCCCTGCGCCGCAGGCCCGGGCGATCCGCCGCAGCTCCGCCCCCGAGTCCCCCCGCGCCAGCAGCAGCCGGGATCCGAGCCGGCGCAGGTCGGCGTCGAGCGCCGCCAGCGAATGATGCAGCCACCACCGCGCGGCCCCGCCCGGCGCCCACCCGCCCTCACCCGCCTCGTCCAAGATAAAGACCGGCAATACGGGCCCGCCCCGCGCGACAGCGGCGGCCCACGCGGGGTTGTCCGCCAGACGCAGATCTTGGCGAAACCAAAGCAGGACGGGATCCTGCCGGAGAGGACCTTCGGGAGATGGGGTGCCCACGTCGGCAAAAAGCGCCCTCCCCTCGGCTTTGCAACCCCGCGGCCGAAATCAGCTCCGGACCACCGCGCGCTCCCTCTCTGGAGACCGGTTTTCGACCTCGCGCCCGACCTTCGTCGCGCGCAAAAGTCACCGCTTTATGACGATGACCTGGCTCGCCCGGGCCCACCCCGACACCTCCTGGGCGCACCTACCCACGACCGAGTTCGCCGGCGCCGCCTCCCGCCCCGGCGCGCTCGCCGTACTCCCCGTTCACGGCTTCGCCGACCATGGCCTCGGTCTCCCCCTGGACCTCGAGGAAGTGCTCGCCTCCGCCCTGCTCACCGACGCCTGCGCCGAGGCCAATCTGAGCTCCTCGCCCTGCATCCTCCCGCCACTCCGCTTCGGCCCGGCGCCCTACCCCGGCTGCGGCTGGTTCGGGGTCGACCTCGACACCGCGATGGAAATCGCGCTCGAGCTCGGGCGCGGCGTCAGACTCGCCGGCTTCGAAAAACTCCTCCTGCTGTCGACCAACCCCTGGCATCGCGAATGGCTCGACGCCTCCGCGCGCGACATCCGCGCGGAGACCGGTCTGCGCACCTATCGCGTGCACCTCGGCTCGCTCGGGCTCGACTTTCACCCCTCCGCGCCCGAGCCGCAGCGCCGCGCGCTACAAGCCCTGGGCTCGGTCCTCCTCGGCACCCCTCCCCTCGAATCCGCGCCGCAAAAATCAGCCGAGGAAGATTTCCGCCCCGGCCGCTGGAGCCAGCCACCTCCGCTGCCCGCCGGCGCGATCGGCCGCGAACGGGAAACGGAGGCCGAGGCCCTGCGCTCGCAGGCGACCGGCCGCCTCGCCCGCCTCCTGATCGAGGCCGCCTGGCACGGCCGTGGCCAGCCGCCCCGCGTCGCGGAGCAGCCAGCCCGCCCCGCCGCGGAGGCTCCGCTCTGGCGCCCCTTTGGCCCGCGTTACCTCGGCTCGCTCCACCGCGGCGCCCTGCGCGCCGCCCCACGGCGGGGCGACGCGCTCGCCATCCTGCCGACCGGCGCCATCGAGCAACACGGGCCCCATCTGCCCGTCGGCGTCGACTCCATCATCGGCCAGGGCCTGCTCGCCCGCGCCCTGGCGCTGCTCCCCGCCCAGGCGCCCGTGTTCGTCGCCCCCCCTCTTCTCGTCGGCAAGAGCAATGAACACGGCGACTGGCCCGGCACCCTCACCCTCGGGGCCCGCAGCTTTGCCGCCCTCGTGCGGTCCCAGGTCGAGCAGCTCCAAAGGCTCGGTTTTAATCGCGTGGCGATATGGAATACACACGGGGGCAACAGTGCCGTGCTCGTCCCCCTGATCCGCGAGTTGCAGTCCCGGCCCGAGCTCAGCATCGGCATGTTGCAAAGCGGATTTCGACCCCACCAAAGTCCCCAGGAAGCCGCCTACGGTTTTCACGCCGGCGAGTGGGAGACCGCGCTCATGCTCGCCCTCGCACCGGGCCTCGTCCGCCGCGCCCGCGCGATTTGCCACTACCCGGCCCAGCTCGACGATGCCGGCGAACTCAGGCCCGAGGGCGCCGCCCTCACCCTCGGGTGGATCACCCGCGACATCGCGCCGCAAGGCGTGATGGGCGACGCCACCCTGGCCACCTCGGAGCACGGCGAGGCCTGGGCCGCGGCCACCGCCGCTGCACTGGCCGAGCGCATCACCCGGCTCATCCGCTGAGTCGGCGGCGGCCCCGCTCGGCCAGCTCCGCGAACAAGCGCTCCGCGCCACCGCCGAGAAGACAAAAACCCCGGTCCGATTCGCGCCCGCGACACTTTCAGGCACGCTAACTTTTTCTAGAAATGCGTCCCCTGCTCGCCCTCCTCTCCCTCGGTTTTTTCGCCATGAGCTCCTGTAACGACTCCGCCGCCACGGCACCCCGCCCCTCCAACCCTCTGCCCGACCACGTCGAGACTCTTGTGCTCGGAGGAGGCTGCTTCTGGTGTGTGGAAGCCGCCTACGAACTCGTGCCCGGAGTCCTCGCCGCCGAGAGCGGCTACGCCGGCGGCCAGGCTCCGCGCCCGACCTACGAACAGGTCTGCTCCGGCACGACCGGTCACGCCGAGGTCGTCAAA
>JBILUB010000235.1:0-4474 GCA_044371245.1 Opitutaceae bacterium | reverse complement strand
CCCCCAACACCATGAGCCTCGCCCCCTAAACCGGCAGCCAACCCGCACTCCGGCCCTTCTGCTCAGCCCCCGGGACACAGCTCGCTCGGCCCCCCCACAAGATTAGACCTCGTTCGCCCAGCCCGGCCCGAAATTAGTCTAGAGTCTGGATCAAGATTAGCTAAATCAGCTCCGAACCCGCACCCGAAATCCGCTAACAAAAACGCATAAATCTCAATAGATGAAGATTTTCCGCTGACACATAGAAAGCATGATAACCGGCAAGATTATTCGCAGCGCGGGTTTCATGGGCGTTTCACAGTTGGTTTGCCGGCTCTGTGATCTGGCCGCGTTGGCCGTGGCCGCCCGTTTCCTGACTCCGGCTGATTTCGGTTTGGTCGCGATCGCCACCGCCACCCTGGTCCTCGCCAACTCCATCACCGAACTCCCCGTCGGCGAGACTTTGATCCAGAAAGGGGAGCTAACCCGCGACGTCCTCGAGACGGCTTTCACCATCAACGCCATCCGCGGCGCGGCGATCGCCTCGGTACTCTGCTTGATCGCCTGGCCCATCGCCTTCCTTTTTGAAGAGCCACGGCTTTTCCCGGTCCTCTGCGTGGTCGCCTTGGCCCCGCTCCTCCAAGGCTGGGCCAGTCCGAACCTCCTGCGCACCATGCAGGCGGTAAACTATCGCCCACAAGCGTTTTGCCTACTTTTCGGCAAACTTTCTTCGTCGTTTCTCCTCGTCGTGCTGGCCTGGACGACCGGGTCTTTCTGGGCCTTGGTCATCGCCTCGGTCGCCCACCAGGTCATCTCCGCGCTCTCCACCCATCTGTTTTCGCCCTTCCGTCCCCGATTTAGTCTCTTCAGGGCCAAAGAGATCATCTCGGTCGCGAGCTGGGTCAGCGCCGCGCGGATCCTCTCCGTGGTCAACCAGCAGGGGGAACGCTTTTTTGTCGGCGCCCTTCTCGGCAAACCGCAGCTGGGCAAGTTCACCATGGCCGGCGATATCTCCGGCCTCGCGACCTACTCCATCATCAACCCCCTCCTCTCCCCGCTTTTCGCCGGGCTCGCCCAGTTCAAGGACGACGTCAGCCGGCAAGCCCGCGCGTTTTTGATGGGGCAACAGCTCCTGGCTATCGCGGTGGTGCCGCTCGGCTTTGGCCTCGCGCTGGTCGCCGAAGAGGTCGTGCCCCTGCTGCTCGGCGACCAGTGGATCGGCATGGAACCCCTCGTGTGGTGCCTCGCTCCGGCGATCGCGATCCACTCCCTCACCGTCCCGATGTCGTCCCTCGCCATGGCCCGGGCCAACCCCGAGCGCATGTTCGCCGGCGAGTTGTTCAACGTCTCCGTCCGCATCCCCGCCAGCATCGCCGGCGCTTGGTTCTTCGGCATCTACGGGCTGGCCATCGCCTGGACCCTGGTGGTGCCCCTGACGGTGATGTTTAACTTTTTTCAGGTCAGGAAAATGGTTAATCTCCACGTTATAGAACAGTTACGGGTTCTTATCCGTCCCCTTTTCGCCGCCACGGTGATGATGGGCGTGGTCCTTTACCTGAAACACCACTTCGCCGACCAAGACACGCCGCTTAATGCCCTGCTCGAACTCGGTGTGCTCATCACCGCCGGCGCACTGAGCTACGCGGCCGCCTTGCTTACCCACTGGCACGCCACGGGACGGAGCGAAGGAGCCGAGAGCTGGGTGCTCGAGGGCTTGAAGGGTATCCTCGGCAAAGCGAAATTTGGTCTATCGCGCCGCCTCGCTCAGTAGCGACGATCGATCTTCGTCGGCCAAGGCTCTCCCGCGACTGCGAAAAAGATGCGCTCCCCCTCCTCTTCCCTGCGGATCCCCCCGCGCAGCCAGCCCCCGGGGCCCTCCCGCCGCGATGCGACCCAGGCGGATCATGCTTCCCGGCTGGGCCGGGATCTTTGCCTTGCCCGGCGGAGCAGCGGGACGAGATCGCGAGCCGCTTTCGGTGCGGACCGAGCGAAGGAATACTCGGAGAGTATTTTGAGCCGAGGGCCCCACCGAAAGAGGCCGCGAGATCGCCGCGATGCGACCCGGGCAAGGGAAAGATCCCGGCTGAACCCAAGGGAGGATCAAGGATGACCCTCAAAATCCAGCTCTTCTCCTGGCTATCGGTAAACACCCTCCTCGTGTTTCTCTCGCTCATCTTGACCAACGAGCAGGCCGCGCGATGGAAAAACCTCTTCATCGCCGTCAACCTCCTCCTCGCCGTCCTCTGGCTCTACCTAAACCGCGGCCGGATCCTGCGACCTCCGAGCAGCGGCGTCCTCCTGCTCGCGCTCGTGGCCTACGGCGGCCTGGGCGTTTTCGAAAACAAGCTCTCCGGGCAGGACAACAGCTTCTTCACCGTCTTCGCCATCCTCGCGCTCCCTCTCCTGGCGCTGGCCGCCCACGGCGCCACCACGTCCGAATCTCTCCAACGCGGCCTCAATCGCACCCTTTTGTACGTCTGCGCGGCCACGGGAGTGGTCGTCGTCCAGTTGCTGATGCTTACCTTCGGGGTGCTCCAGGGGGATATCCGCACCCACGAAAAGATGTTTTTCTTCGCGGCCGTCCCGGTGGTCGCCTACGCCCTCGGCCACAAACGCCTGGCCCTCGTCTCCGGCCTGCTGACGCTGGCCTTGGCGGTGATCGACCGCCGGACGACCGGAGTGCTGATGATTCTCTCCACCCTCGCGGTCGCCGCGGTGTTGACCTCCAGCGTAAAGCTGCGCCGCGTGATCGTCTTTGCCCTCCTGCCCCTCGGGCTCACCGCCGCCATCGCCGCCCTCCCCACCCTCGGCAGACTCAACCGGCAATTCAAAGAGGGCGTGGGCAGCGTCGATAACTCCGAGTTTCGGCTAAAACTGATGCGCGACGCGCTCCACGCCGTGAACGATAACCCCGTGCTGGCGGAGCGCTTCTCCGGCCCCCAAGGCCACTACACGGGCTGGTATGCCGAGACCCCCGACGGGTACCAGCCCGTCATCGCGCCCTACCACAGCGACTACATGCAGATGCTCGCCGGAGGCGGCGGCTTGGGCATCCTCCTCTTCTGCACCTTCCTCCTCGCGCTGATCTACGAGTCGGCGTCCGGCTACTTCCGTGCCCGGGCCACCGACGACCTCCTCGGCGTCGGCGCGCACCTCTTGGTCCTCATCGTCACGATCAACTACGCGATCAGCGCGGCGTTTAATCCGCTCGCCGGCAACATCCAGGCCGCCTTCGGCTTCTGCTTCTGCGTCGGCTTTCACTATCTCCTCAAAACCAGATCTCTCCGCCACGACTCCGCCCACCCGTAAATCTGGCACCGATCCGCTCCCGCTCCCGCTCTTCCCCCAAAAACGCTCCCTCTATGGCTGAACCGGACTTTTCCATCGTCACCCCGAGTTTCCAGTCGATGCCGTGGCTGCCTTTGTGCGCGCGGTCGATCGGCGACCAGGAAGGTGTCGTGGTGGAGCACATCGTCCAAGACGCCCGGTCGAGCGACGGCACGGTCGCCTGGCTCGAGGCGAACCCCCGGATCAAGGCCCGGGTCGAACCCGACGGCGGCATGTACGACGCGATCAACCGCGGCATGGCGCGGGCGACCGGGCGCTTGGTCGCCTACCTCAACAGCGACGAACAATACCTGCCCTCCACCCTCCGGCGCGTGACGGAGTTTTTCGACCGGCACCCGGACACGGACATCCTCTTTTGCTCGGCCGTGGTCGTGGACTCGGAGGGCCGGCCCCTGGCAATCCGCGGCGCGACCATGCCCTCCGAACTTTACGTGCGGACCTGCATGTTCCCGCTGCTCACCTGCTCGATGTTTCTCCGCCGCTCGGTGCTGGACCGGGTCAAGCCGCTCTTCGACACCCGCTACCGAGTCGTGGGCGACGCGGAGTTCTTTTTGCGGGCGAAAACGCTGGGGCTAAAGATGGCGACCCAGCAGTGGCCCTCGAGCGTGTTTCTCGACAACGGGGCCAACCTCGGACTGAGCTCGGGTAAAGAGATGCCTCTGCTCTCCCGCGACCTGCCGCGGATAATGGTCAAACTGAGTCCGGTCTGGCGGCGGCTATTTCAGTTTCGCCGACTCTGCCTCGGGCTCTACCGGCCGCGGCGGGTGTCGGTGCGAATCTACACCCAGCAAACCCCGCTCGAACGCAGCGCCCGGGAGGCGGTCGTCTCCGAACGCTGGGTCGGGCGCTGAGGCGCTGTGTTCAAGATAAACCGATGCTTCGTGGTCGCGGGAAATAGGGTCGCGGGAAATAGGGTCAGGCCGATTATTGTTAGGTCGATTTCCCCTCGGCCTTTTCTTCCGCCCGTCGTCTCACGCTCAGGTAGCCTCGCACCGCATCGGGACTTCCCATAAACAGCTCTCGCGCGATCCACGTCACAGCCGCCCCCGTTTCTCGGCGCAGACGCGCCGCCAGCTCGATCTTCCACGGGGCCGACTTCGCGTCCTTCTCCGCCTCGGCCTTGGTTTTCCTGGCCTTGCGCAACAGC
>JBILUB010000233.1:0-4485 GCA_044371245.1 Opitutaceae bacterium | reverse complement strand
CCTTCGATCCTGCCCTCGGGTATCTGACGGCGTGTCCCACCAACTTGGGCACGGGCATGCGGGCATCCGCGATGATGCATCTGCCGGCGCTCGTGATTTCCAGCCAGATGGAAAAGGTCGTGCGCGCGGTCAATCAGCTGGGCATGGTGGTGCGCGGTCTCTTCGGTGAAGGTTCGGATGCTTCGGGCAGCATTTTTCAGATCTCCAACCAAACCACGCTCGGCGAGTCGGAAGAGGCCATCATCAAGCGCCTTGGCAGCGTGCTCCAATCGATCATCGAGCATGAGCTGAATGCTCGCCAAAAGCTCCTCGAGGCGGACTCCTCCAAGCTCTTCGACAAGATCGGGCGGGCTTACGGGATCTTGCAAAACTGCCATCAGTTGAGCTCGAGCGAGGCGATGAATCTGCTCTCTCTCCTCCGTCTGGGGATCGATCTGGGTTTGTTCCCGGAGCCGACCCGTGCGGTGACCGATCGACTTTTGATCGAGGCCCAGCCGGGGCACGTCCAGGCCGCGGCGGCTCGGCAGGAGCTGGAGCCCGCACACCGGGATGCCCTGCGTGCGGAGCGGCTGCGCCACGAGTTTGCCAACATCGCGCGGCCCGATTTTAGCTTAGCCCATGGGCCCAGTGCTTAACTTGTCCCTCTGGTCCGGTCCCCTGTCTCGCCGCTCTCCAATCGCCCCCACCCTTTAAATCTATGGAACCGATGAACAATTTCACGCCACGCGCCCAGCAAGTCTTGGCCTTGGCTCGTAAGGAGGCAGACCGCTTCCACCACAACTATGTCGGTACCGAGCACCTCCTGCTCGGCCTGATCAAGCTGGGGCAAGGGGTTGCCGTCTCCGTGTTGCAGAAGATGGGGCTCGATCTCGAGACGGTGCGCTCGGCCGTGGAGAAGCAGGTTGGCACCGGTCAGGAAACGAAAAACCAAGGATCGATCCCGTATACGCCCAGGGTGAAGAAGGTGTTGGCGTTGGCCGGCAAAGAGGCGAAGGCGCTGAACCACTCCTACGTCGGCACGGAGCACATCCTGCTCGGTCTCCTGCGGGAGGGCGAGGGCGTGGCCGCGCGAGTGCTGAAGTCCCTGGACATCGATATCGAGCGCACCCGCAACGAGATCCTGCGGGAGCTGGATCCGCAGTTCTCCGGTGGCGAAGAGGGTGCGGGTACGGGGGATGCGGGTTCTGCCGAGGCCTCGGGCAAAGGTGGCGGTGAGGAAGCTTCGGCCGGTGGGGCCGCTTCGGCCCGTTCCGAGGATGGCAAGAAAGAGGTTAAGACTCCGGCCTTGAAGGCATTCGGTCGCGATCTCACGGAGCTGGCGCGTAAAGGGGAGTTGGATCCGGTGGTTGGCCGCAAAAATGAGATCATGCGGGTGATCCAGATCCTTTGCCGGCGGACCAAGAATAATCCCGTGCTGATTGGTGAGGCGGGTGTGGGCAAAACCGCGATCGTGGAGGGTCTGGCTCAGGAAATCATCAACGGGATCGTACCGGAGATCCTGATGGACAAGAAGGTGATCACGCTGGACCTCGCGCTCATGGTAGCCGGCACGAAGTATCGCGGCCAATTCGAGGAGCGGATCAAGGCCGTGATGGACGAGATCAAGCGCGCCAAGAACATCATCCTCTTCATCGACGAGCTGCACACGATCGTCGGGGCGGGCGCCGCCGAGGGAGCGATGGATGCTTCGAACATCTTCAAGCCGGCTCTATCGCGCGGCGAGTTGCAGTGCATCGGTGCGACCACGCTCAACGAGTATCGTAAGTACATCGAGAAAGACTCGGCTCTTGATCGGCGCTTCCAGTCCGTGAAGGTGGAGCCGCCTTCGATCGAGGACACAATCGTCATTCTTAAGGGCATCCGGGGTAAGTACGAAGATCACCATAAGGCGATCTTTACCGACGGTGCGCTGGAGGCGGCGGCCAAGCTTTCGGATCGCTACATCACCGCTCGTTTCCTGCCGGACAAGGCGATCGATGTGATGGACGAGGCGGGCTCGCGGGCTCGGATCGGATCCCTCACGCGGCCGACCGCGCTCGAGGATCTGGGCAAGGAAATCGAGAGCGTGTGCGCGCTCAAGGAGCAGGCCATCGCGGCCCAGCACTTCGAGGAAGCGGCGAAACACCGCGACCACGAGAAACAGCTGCGGACGAAGCTGGAGCAAAGCACGGAGGAATGGAAAAAGAGTCGCGAGGAGAAGCGCGTGACCATCGACGATGAGTTGATGATGAAAGTGGTCGCGGACTGGACGGGTATCCCGCTCTCCCGGATGGAGAAAAAGGAGTCCGAGAAGCTGCTGGGTCTGGAGAAAGAAATCCAGAAGGTGGTGATCGGCCAAGACCTGGCCTCGACCTCGATCGCGAGGGCTCTGCGCCGCTCGCGTGCGGATTTGAAAGACCCGCGGCGTCCGATCGGGAGCTTCCTCTTCGTGGGGCCGACGGGCGTGGGAAAAACGGAAACCGCCAAGCAGGTGGCCGCGCAGATGTTTGGTAAGCAGGACGCGTTGATCCAGATCGACATGTCCGAATACATGGAGAAGTTCGCCGTCTCGCGTCTGATTGGTTCGCCCCCCGGCTACGTCGGCTACGAGGAGGGTGGTCAGCTAACCGAGGCGGTGCGGCGCAAGCCCTACTCGGTGGTCCTGTTCGACGAAATCGAGAAGGCCCATCCGGACGTCCTCCAGTTGCTGCTCCAGATTCTCGAAGACGGTCGCTTGACCGACTCGCTCGGGCGCCAAATCGATTTCCGCAACACGATCATCATCATGACTTCGAACGTCGGCGCGCACCTCTTGATGCGCCAGACCTCGATGGGCTTCGCGGCGGCTTCCAGCGGGGCTTTCGGCGATCATGAAAAGATGCGGGAGAAGGTGTTGGACGAGGCGAAGAAGGTGTTTAAGCCCGAGTTCCTGAACCGTATCAGCGACATCGTGTTTTTCCGTCCGCTGGCCAAAACCGATTTGATGCGGATCGTGGATATCGAGCTCGATAAGTTTACCAAGCGGCTGAAGGAGCGTAAGATCGAGTTGAGCTTCTCCGCCGAAGCCAAGGAGCTGCTGATTGAAAAAGGGTACGACGAAAAGATGGGTGCGAGGCCTCTTCGCCGCGCGGTCGAGCACTACCTCGAGGATCCCTTCGCCGAGGCTTTGTTGAGGGGCGAGGTCCAGGATGGGCAACATCTGAAGGTGCTGCGAAAGGGGGAGATCTTGGAATTCACTTTGCAGGATCCCAGCGCCTCTTCCCCGAGTGCGGACACGGGAGTGAGCTCCTAGGATTACAGTCCTTGGTTCTCGCTCGACTAGACTGACCAGCGCGGTTTCCCCGCGCTGGTTTTTGTTTTTGGCGGCTTGGCGGGAGGTACCGCGCCGACTCCGCAGGCGGGCATTTGCGGGACAAGTCAGCCGGCGGCGATCGGGTCGCCGTGTGGCGGGGGGCCCGTGGGCGGGAAAACCAGCCGCGTATGATCAGTTGGGATCCGCCGAGAGCGGGGGCGTGACCCAGGCTCCCGCGGGGCTCAGGATTGCTCCGGAGTCATCGGGTAGGCTGAAATCAATTCGTCGAGGTCCCTCTGGAAAAAGGCCCCGTCGTGCAGCGAGGTCAGTTGCTCGTCGTAGGCGAGCACGATGGGGTCGATGTCGTTCAATCGAGGCCCGGTCGGGTCGCCGCCGTGGTCGTCATCCATCCGTTTGAAATCGGCGAGGGTGGTGCGGTTCAGGGGGCGAGCAGGTTGAAAGCGGAGGTCGTTTTCCTGATCTTCTTTCTCCGGGGGGACCGGAGTGAGCAGGCGCATCTGTACGAGCCGGTTTAGGCATTCGTTGAGGATCTGGGTCGGCACGCCGAGTTCGGTGCCGAGATGGCTGGCGGTGACGGGCGGCTGGCAGTCGCGGAATCTGCGGCCGATGCGAAGGAGGACGGTGAGGGAGAGGCGCTCGCGCATCGACTCCGCCAGCGTGTTCCAAGCTGCCTGGCTGTTGCGGAAGTGGACGTTTTGCACGGCGTAACTGACCTGGCCGCCGAGGAGCAGAAAGAACCAGAAAACGTAGAGCCCGAACATGAGGATGGGCAGGATGCCGAGGGAGCCGAAGAGGCTGCGTTGCTGCACCACCTTGGAGAGGTAGAGGAAGGCGAGATAGTTGTTGGCGACGACGAGCAGGCCGACGAGCACGGCCCCCGCGGCGGCGCTGCGCCAGAGCACGCGGGTGTTGGGGATGAATTTGTAGAAGAGGCCGAGCACCAGCATGAGCAGGGCGACGGAAAGGGAGGGGAGAAGCCAGCGGAGGAAATCGACCACCGCGCTGCCGAGGCCGAAGGGGAGGCTGCGTTCGACGACGGTGAGGTAGGCTCCCGCGGAAAGGGTCGTGACGACGGCAAAAAAGAGGACCGCGCCGAGGGTGAGGACGGTCCAGTAGTAGACGATGCGCATGAGCCAGGTGCGGCCTTGGCGGACGCCCCAGATCTCGGTGAAGGCGTTCTCCACCGAGGTGAA
>JBILUB010000232.1:0-4489 GCA_044371245.1 Opitutaceae bacterium | reverse complement strand
GTCCGTGCCGCGCTCGGCGAGGATGTCGCGCGCGCCGGCCAGGGCCTCGGCGGCGTCGGCGATCTTCTGGCGCGGGGTGGGCGGGACCTTGCCGTCGTCAGGCTGGTATTCGCGGCCCGAATACGCTTGGGAGGCGGCCTGGAGCGCTTCGGCGCTCGTGGCGCTGTCCTGCGCCCAGAGGAGCTCGGCGAGGGGCTCGAGGCCCTTCTCGCGGGCGATGGTGGCGCGGGTGCGTTTCTTCGGGCGGAAGGGCAGGTAGAGATCCTCTAGGCGGGCCATGGTGTCGGCGGCCTCGAGCTGGGCGCGCAGGGTGTCGGAGAGCAGGCCGCGCTCCTTGAGCGAGCCGAGGATGCTGGCGCGGCGCTCGTCGAGGGCGGCGAGTTGCTCGAGGCGGTCGCGGATGGTGGTGATCTGGACCTCGTCGAGCTCGCCGGTGACTTCCTTGCGGTAGCGGGCGATGAAGGGGACGGTGGCGCCCTCTTTCAGGAGCTGCGCGGTGGCGGCGATTTGGGCGACCTTGACCGTGCCGCCGAGCTCATCGGCGATGCGGAGCACGTGATCGGCATTGAGCTGAATCGACGCGGGGGGGGCGGGGGGAGACGATGCGTTCGCGGGAGCGGGGAGGTCGGACATGGATCAGGTAGGGGGCGGACCGTGGGTCGGGCCGGATAGGAAGACCGAGAGGCGTCGCGGGCGGAAGCGAAAGATGTGCATCGCGGCCGATTTCCAGACGCAAAAAAACCCGCCCCGAGACGGGCGGGCGAAAAAACGGAGCAGACGCTCCGCAGATATGGCGGATGTTTCACATCGCTGCGCGGATTTGCGCCCGCAGATCGGCCACGGCTTTCTCCTGGGCGGGAGTGAGCAACTCGGGGGGAATGCCATCGAGAAGGGCGAGCGCCTGGGAGTACTTTTTCTCGGCGTAAAGTTGTTGGGCCCGGCGAAACGCTTCCCCGTTTTCCACGGTGGCGGTCGCGGCCACCTCGACCTTCGCCTTGGCCCGTTCCGCGGCGGCGATTGCCGAAGAAGGGATGCCCGAGAGCGAAGGGGGCTGGGCGGGTGCGGCCGGTGCGGCGGCAAAAGGCTCGGCCTCGTTTGTTTGCGGCTGAGGGGTGTTGGTCGGCGAGGTCTGCTCGGCCGGACGGGCGCAGGCGGCCAACAACGCTAGGTTTCCAAGGAGCAGGGAAGAGGCTAGCAGCCGGGAGGGGCGAAGGCGGGACAAGAGGGGATTCATGGAAAAGCCCTTGTACTCAAACAACACCGGGCGCGAGTGGACACCCAAATCGCCAAGTGCCGCCCCGGGGAGGACGTGGGAGAATGCCCGGGTGACTGGCGCAACTAGCGCCTAGTCTCGGCGTCGCGGTAACGTCGCAGGGCATCCCGAACCGAAAGGTAGGGATCGACCGCGGAGGCCTTCATGTCCTCGTAAAGATCCAGCACCGGAGGCAAGGTGCTCATGGTATCGGTCACCGTGATCGCGGTCTGCCACTCCCAGGAGAGTTCGCCTACCCACTCACGGTTCGCGAGGTCGATGTACTCCCAACCTGTCGGGGAGACGACGGTGTCGCCCGCGCGACCAAAAAGATCTCGCAAACTCGTCCCTCCAAAAATGGGGAGCACGACATAGGGCCCGTGGGGTACACCATAGTGTCCCAGCGTCTGCCCGAGGTCTTCGGCCGGTACTTTTGCAAGGGAGGAAACATTGTCCGACTGCCGGATAAACCCACCGAGTCCCCCGAGGGTGTTGACCACGAACTTGCGCGTCTCGAGGTCGGCTCGCGAGAATTTGCCCTGCAAAAGGGAGTTCACCAAGCGGACCGGGTAGCGGATGTTGTCGTAGAAATTGCCAATCGCCCGATTCACCGGAGGACGTACCACAAACTCGTAGGCCCGGGTGGCGGGCCGGAGCACACGACGGTAGGTCCAGTCGTTGAAAACAAAGACCCTCCGATTAAACCCTTCCAAAGGGTCGCTCACCCGCAGGGGAGCGTAATCTCCGTAGTCGTCCTCGGCGGCGGCCTCCACGCTTTGCACCGGTGCCGGTGCCGGCGACGGGGCGACATCCTGCGCGACAGAAACCGTGGCGAGCCCCAGGATTAGGACCAGGGCGGAGGGGGGAAAAAAAAGACGCGCATGCATGGTGAAAAGAGGTGAGAGGGATTTTAGCCACCAGCGACGATAGCCGCGGGTGCCTCGGCGAGTTTTGACTCGAGCACGCTGAGCAGGCCCTTGGCACCGGACCGCCCCACGATCGGCTCGAACTGCGCGCGATAATTCGCAATCAATGAAACACCTTCGGCGATCACGTCATAAACCCGCCAGCGGGCCGGTTTCGAGTTCTGGTCGCGCTCCAATCGGTAGGAGACACTATAGGAGCGCCCTCCCGTCGAGATCACGGTGGGCACCTCGATGCGTCCGCCGTTGAGCTCGAGGGGGTCACCATAAGTGACGCTCGGCTGGGACTCGCCCACCACGCGCTCGGCATAGGTCCGGACGATCAATCGGCTAAACAAACGGGTCGCATCGGCTCGCTGCTCCGCGGTGAAATCACGCCAAGCCGGCCCCACGGCCAGCCGGGTGGCGGTGGCAAAAGCGAAATGCTTGTCCGCCAGCAGATCCAAACGAACGATCAAGTCCTCGCCCGGGGGGCGCTCGCGCAAAGCCGCGCCTACCTCCTCGATCCCCGAGGCCAAAGCGGAGCGGGCCTCGACGCCCGGAGCGGCCGTGAGCGAGGAAGCCAGCGTGAGGCCGGCGAGAAACAAACCTGAACGCAGGATTCGGGACGAGATCATCGGGGGGAAAGGCGTCAAAACGGACTTCGTAGAACGCGCGAAAAGAGCGCAGAAGCCCAAAAGCGCAAGCAAAGGGCGATGCCCGGGGGCAGCTTCGCCAACGACGCGATGCGGCGCGAATGACGCGAGGATTTTTCGCGCTTCACGATTGCACGAGCGCCATCCTCCGTCACCTCTCGCCGCATCTCTGCACCATGCGCACCGCGATCATCGGCACCGGCATAGCCGGACTAGGCACCGCCCATTTCCTCCACCGCGCGGGCGACGAAATCACCTGTTTCGGCGGCGAGGCCCACGTCGGTGGTCACAGCAATACCGTCGACGCGACCGAGCCCGGCACCGGGCGCCAACTCCCGATCGACACCGGCTTCATGGTATTTAACCGGGTGACCTACCCCCAGCTCTGCCGGCTTTTCGACGAGCTGCAGGTCCCGATCAAGCCCACGGACATGAGTTTCGCGGTCAAAGACGTGGACCGCCGGCTGGAATGGTGCGGCTCGTCCCTGAACCACCTCTTCGCCCAGCGCAAAAATCTGCTGAGCCCCCGCTTCATCCGCATGCTTCTGGCGGTGAACCGCTTTAACCGCGAAGCGGTGGAGGCGCTCGAGCGCGATCCACTGCTGGAACGGGAGAGCCTCGGCGACTACGTGCGGCGGCGAGGCTACGGGAAGGACTTCTGGGACCTTTATCTGGTGCCGATGAGCTCCGCGGTGTGGAGCACGCCCCCCGACCAGATGATCGCCTTTCCCGCCGCCAGCCTGCTTCGGTTTTTCCATAATCACGGCTTCCTCGGGCTGCACACCCAACACCCTTGGTGGACGGTCGACGGTGGATCCCGCGAATACGTGCGGCGGCTGGTCGAGCCTTTCGCCCACCGGATTCGCCCAGGCTGTGCCGCGGCCAGAGTGGTACGCCACGGACCGGGCAAGGGAGTGACGGTCCTCACGGCCGACGGCGGCTCCCATTCCTTTGACCGCGTCGTCCTGGCCACCCACGGGGACGAGGCGCTGCGGCTGCTCATAAACCCGACCCCTGATGAGCAGAGGCTGCTCGGCGCCTTTCAGTACCAAAAGAATGTCGCCACCCTTCACACCGATGCAGGCGTGATGCCACGCGAGCGCCGGGCCTGGGCCAGCTGGGTGTATCAAGTTTCTCGTGACGAGCTCGGCCGCATAGTGCCGGCCACCCACTACTGGATGAACCGGCTCCAAGGGGTGAGCGATCGAGAGCAGTACTTCGTCTCCATCAACCGGCCGGAGCAGATCGACCCCGCGCGCGTGATCAAACGCATCGACTACACCCACCCGCTCTTCGACCTCGCGGCCCGCGCCGCCCAGGCGGAATTGCCCGCGCTCAACGCCTCCGCCCGCGAGACCACCGCGACCTACTTTGCCGGCAGCTATTTTCGCTACGGCTTCCACGAGGACGCGTTCCTCAGCGCCGTTGAACTTGCCGGACTCCTGCTGGACCGGGACCCATGGAGCCTCGCTCCGCGGGCCCGCGAGACATCATCCACCTAAAGCTTCCGGACACCGTCAGAAGGTGCGAGCGGACCGGGTCCCGGGGCTCCTTTCAGATGCGCCTTGGTCTTCGAATACCGGGCAGTTCCGATATTTTAGCATTTTTTTGGGCCTCCGGAGCGATTTTGTTAAAAAAACCGACTTGGATTCAACCGGCCCCTCGACCGACATGGGGCT
>JBILUB010000231.1:0-4494 GCA_044371245.1 Opitutaceae bacterium | reverse complement strand
CGTTCAACTTCGGGTTAACCGCTTCGATGCGGGCGATGTGGAGCTTCACCAGCTCGACGGCGGAGATCTTTTTCTCCCGGATCATGCCCGCAAGACGAGTGGCGGAGGTGAAGAGCGGATCGTCCGGCAAAGCGACCCGCCCGGAAGCAGCTTCGAGACGGAGCCGCGTCGCCAAAAGGGCTCCGGCGGACAGGGCTCCCAGTTGACCTAGAAATCGGCGACGAGACGAAGGGCGTCGGGCGGATGGAGCGTGGGCGAGCGTGGACATGGCGTGGTATCGATGGGGTGAGGATCGGAACGAAGGGACCCGTGGCCGCCGGGCGGGACGGGAGCGGGAGGGGGAAGCCCGCGCGGGGTGGTCCGCGCGGGCGGGAACGGGGACGATCAGAGGGGAGGCCCGCCCGGGCCGCTTGGGGCCGCGGACGCGGCCGGGCGGGCGAAACGCGGCGAGGCCGCGGTGCGGTCAGAAGCGGCGCGTGACCGACAACTCGTAGTTCGTGGGCAGACCAGGCTGGAGGAGTTGGCCGCCGAAGGAGCCGTTGTTGGGCACAAAGTACTCCTCGTCGAATGCGTTGCGCACGGTGAGACCGAAGCGCCAGGTCTTGTTGTCGTAGGCCACCGAGAAGTTGTGCGTCAGATAGCTGGGCAGGATGAGCAGGTCGGGGATCTCGGACGAGGCGGCGACGGAATCGACCCGGTTGGCGCTCCAGCTGACGTTCCAACCGTTGTCCCAGTTGTAGCCCACGAAGGAGCCGAGGACCCATTCGGGATACTGACCGAAACGGTCGTAGTCGCGGTCGCGGTTCGGGATGTTGACCGCGGCGTTACCGCCGTAGAGGTAGGCGTTGGCCGGCACCACGATGTTTCCACCGGCGTCGCGGATATCCGAGATGCCGAGGTAGTTCGCGCTGACCGCGGCCGGGCGGGTGCCGGCGGGGTCGAGGCCCACGCGATTGATGATCATGTAGGTCGCACTCAGGATGAAGGACCAGTTGCGATTCGGAGCGTAGCGCAGCTCGATCTCGGCGCCCTCGTTTCGGGTGGAGCGGTTGTAGCTCTCGCCCTCGACGATGACGTTACCCGTACGGACCTGATCGAAGAAGGAGACCGAGTACTGGGCTTTTTCATCGAGAAACTTGCCCTTGAAGCCCGCCTCCTCGAGCGAGGCCTCGGAGAGGATCGCGCGGGTGTTGACGTTGCTGTAGTTGATTTCCTGGAAGGTGCCCGTGAGAGCGGAGGAAGACTTGGCCGTCGTGTAGTAGGGTGTGAAGCCGGCAAAGGGTGTCTTGTAGAGGACGCTGATGGATTTCGAGGTGGCGTCATCGGAGCCGTTACGGAAGCGCGGCGGAGTGAACACCGTACCGGTGGCGGCGGCGGTGGTCGTACGCGGGTAAACGCGCCCATCGCGCGTTTTCACATCGATCCAGTCCTTACGGACGCCGGGGATGATGTTCAGCCGCTCGAACAGGGTGATGTCGCTCATGAAGCCCATACCCGCTTCCCAGTAGGTCGAGTGAACGTCGGAACTGACCGGCTCTCCGGTGGCAAAACTCTCGTCCCCGGTGCGGATGAACGAGGCGAAGGTATCGGTCGGAGTGTAGCCCCGGACGAGATCCCGGCGATGGTCGTAGTCACCCGAGGTGCTGCGGCGCCAGGCGTCGGAGTAACGGGCGTTGACCGAGGCCAGGAGGTTCCAGTCGATCCACTCCGGCAGCTTCTCCAGCACGGGGAGTTCGGAGGCATGCCGCGTGCCGGTGTACTTGCTCTCGAAGACCGCGATCTGCTGCTCCTGGTTGAAGGGCAACTGCGACTCCTTTTGCTGCTCCTGGTAATCGTAGAAAAGCTGGAGTTTATCGGTCGCGTCGGCGTTCAAATCGCTGACGAAGTCGAGGTAGCCGGTGAAGGTGTTGCCGTCGGCCTTTTCCTCGATGGCGACCAAGGACCAGTCACGGGGCACGAACTCGAGCTGTGAAGGATCAAGGAAGAATCCGGCCGGCGTGCTGTTGAGGGAGTTGATGAATGCATCGGCGGGCGAACCGTCGGCATAGCGCAGGGGACCGGCGGCGATGATGGCCGCGCCGGCATCGCTGGCGGCCGCGGCCGCGTAGTCGCCACTCAGGAGCAGATTGATCAAACGCTGCGGGGCGCCGATGATCGTGTTTTCACCACGGATGCGGGCGATGGAGCCATAGTTTACCGACAGCGGGCGGGCGCCGGTAAAGTTGCCGATGCCGTTGCCGGTGCCAACGGTGCGCGAGGCTTGGATCTCCCGTTCGGAGACGCGACCGTCATTGTCCGTGTCGAGATCGACCAGGGCCGAGCCACGCAGGTAGGTGCCGTTGTCAAAACTCGCCTGATCGACGCGGTTGGCACCGGCCTGACCGGCATTGATGGCACGCTGATAGATCGTGCCAGTCTCCACCCGCCATTTCGAATTCAGGTCGAGCGAGAAGGACGCCTGGAGCACCCGGTCCTTCTGGAAATTCTGTTTAAAGTAGCTGTCGGAGTCGTTGACCAAACCAAAGACCTGGAAGCCGCCCGTCCGCTCACCGAGGGTGATGGGCTGCGCGTAGTTGAACTGCGCCTCGACGCGATCGTAGGAGGCCACCACCGCCGTGACGGAGGTCTGAGATTTGTCGAGGTACTTGCCCGTGGTGCCACGGACCGATTTGGGAGTATAGTTGACGTAGCCGCCGATGCGGCCGTTGCCGAAGATCGGTGACGGGGGACCGCGGACGATGTCCACGTTTTCCCACATCGTGATCACGTTGCGAATGTTTCCCTGGGCGTCGATGCGCTTCATGCCACGCAGGTAGGTGTCGGCGGGCAGGCCGCGGATCTGGGTGGCGCCGGCGATACCCCAGCGGTTGACGGTGTAGGTGCCCGGGACGATGCGCGAGAGCTGGTCGCCGTCGCGGATACCGATCTTGTCGACCAGGTCGGCGCCGACGGAGGAGACCGAGCGCGGTGTTTCAATCAAGCTCTTGGAAAAGCCGATCGCAGCCTGGATGGGCTGGGTGCTGAGGACCATGTTCGGATCGTCGTTGGTTTCGACGGTCATCTCGTCGAGCACGACGATCTCCTCGTTCGGCGCCGGAGTGGTGGCCGTGCCCTCGGAGGTCTGGGCGTTGAGGAAACTGGCGGTCGCCAGCAGACAGGGCGTCATTCCGAGCAAGGCGCGCCCCGCGCGGAGGGTCGCCGTCTGTTTTAGCTTAAGCTGGAGCTTCTTTTTCATGTCGTTGTTTGTTGGATACGAATATCGTCCGGAGCGAATGGACCGGACGGACTGCACCACGCCGGACGGGTGCCGTCGGGGTCGGGTTGGGACGGATCGGTTTCAGCACCCCACGTGCCCTTCAGGCTGGATGCGGCGCCAGCCACGCGGCATTGGATAAGATTCAACCACGCCGGCGGCGCGTTTGATTTTCCCTCAATCTCCCCGCCCCGGCCCAGGCACGCGACACGGGGGTCCGGCCGCATGCCTTCGTATTCGCCAGTTCATTACAGATTGAGCGCTCTGGCCGCTCCGCACGGCCCCCACCGGCGGCCCCTCGACGCAAGTGCCCGTGCCAAGGAAGCGGGTACTGGACATTTTTTTCCATGGCCAGACCCCGGTCCGAAGTCCGATCGCGCCGGGAAAAGAACATTACTATCTAGAGCGGGTCGCCGCAGCAGGCCTTGCGACCCCGGCCATTCCTGGCGGGCGGAAGAGGCGAAAATCCACCCGCTTACCCTCGGGGGGAGCCCAAACAGACCCCGGGCCGGACTCGGGTTTGAATTATTCCGCACACGGCCAACTCCACCATTGAATATTCATGAACCCCAGTACCGGCCCCGCGTTGGGCACGCGCCCTGCAATGGCGCCGGCGTCTTTGGCACAACACTTCACTTCATCCCGCCTACTATGAACCTCCCGCTCCCCCTCGCCTTCGTCATGGGCCAGTCCCCGATGGAACTTTTCGTCCACGGCGGCTGGATCATGTGGCCTATCCTGCTCGTTTCTTTCGTCGCGGTGACCGCCGTCGTCGAGCGCACGATGTTTCTCATACGCGAAAACACCCGTCGCCAGCCCGAACGCGTCGAACAGATGCTCGAGAAGGTCGAGCACGGCGACTACGACGCCGCGCTGGGCATCGGCGAAAAATCGACCGACTACGTCGCCCAGGTGCTGGTCTATGCGATCAGCCATCGCGACCATTCGCTGACAAATGCCTTTACCCGTGCGGCCAACCAAGAGCTCAACCGCTACCAGCGCGGCATCGCCGTCTTGGATACCTGCATCACCATCTCCCCCCTTCTCGGACTACTCGGCACGGTGCTCGGCATGATGAACACCTTCGGCGCCCTCGGCGACGGAGACATCGCCGCCAACGCCGGCAAGATCACCGGCGGCGTCGGCGAGGCCCTCATCGCCACCGCGGCGGGTCTCCTGATCGCCATCGTCGGCCTGCTGCCCTACAATATCCTCAACTCCCGCGTCGAAGAGGCCCGGCA
>JBILUB010000230.1:0-4509 GCA_044371245.1 Opitutaceae bacterium | reverse complement strand
CTCAAGGATCGGAGTGAATGCACAAGCTGACGCCTGAACCCGAGTATAGAGCGGCTGTTACCGTCGAGTATAGAGGCCTGGAAGGCCCGGCCACGGGACCAGAGGAGAGCCCGCAGACCCGCCAAGCCGGGTCTGCGGGCTCTCCTCTGGTTGAAAACCGAGCGGCCGACGCGCACGCCATGTCGATGAGCACGCGACGAGCGCTGAACCTTGCCGAACGCATCGAGCTTCAAGCCGGGCTGAGGGCGGGCGAGAGCCAGGCGGAGATTGCCCGCCGGCTGGGCCGTTCGGCAGGCACGATCAGTGGCGAACTCAAGCGCAATGGCGGTCGCGACGGCTACCGAGCCGAGGTGGCTGATCGGCAGGCAAGGGCGAGACGCTCCGCAGCCCGCCATGGTCGCTGCCACATCGAGGAACACCCGCCGCTTCGGGCGGAAGTGCATGCGCGCCTGCGTCGAGGCTGGTCGCCGGAGGAAGTGGCCGGCAGCCTCTGGCGCGACCACCCCGATCTGCCCGCCATGCACACCAGCCACGGGTCGATCTACCGTTACGTTTACGTCGTGGCCCGGGGCGAGCTGAAGCACGAACTGGTGGCCTGCCTGCGTCGGCACCACGCCGCCCGCCGTCCCCGCCGCCGTGGTGTCGTCTCGGCCCAAGGCCAGCTCAAGGACATGGTGTTGGTCGACGAACGCCCGCCCGAAGTCGAAACCCGGCTCATCCCCGGCCACTACGAAGGCGACCTGATCGTCGGCGCCGGCAACCGTTCCGCCGTCGGCGTCCTGGTGGAGCGCACGACCCGCTACACCTTCCTCTGCCATCTTCCGCAGAAGGACGCCACGAGCGTGCGCGAAGCCTTCGAGCGCAAACTCGCTCCCCTGCCGGGCGTCCTGCGCCAAAGCCTCACCTACGACCAAGGCAAGGAAATGGCCGAGCATCAGAGCCTCGCCGCCAACCTCCAGCTCAAGGT
Source organism: Opitutaceae bacterium (assembly GCA_044371245.1). GTDB lineage: Bacteria > Verrucomicrobiota > Verrucomicrobiia > Opitutales > Opitutaceae > IMCC26134_A. The sequence goes on along the minus strand of JBILUB010000230.1, from coordinate 3,542 downwards.
CTTCTTCTGCCACGCCCACAGCCCTTGGGAGCGCGCCACCTGCGAAAGCCAAAACGACCGCATCCGCCACTACCTCCCCAAGGGCACCGACCTCTCCCTCGTCTCGTATCAACAGCTCCGTGACCGGACGCACTTTTCTGGACCGCCTGGAGTGAGAGTCTGAGCGGGTTGGTGTGGTGGGTTTGGGTTATGGGTTGGTGGTGTCGGTTGAAGCAAGCTCCGGGCGGAGGGAAGGCCCGGCTTGGCGGGCCTGACCGGAGCCCGGAGCTTGCTTCAAAAGTTCGGCGCGGACTTCGGAAGGCGCGCGGTAGTCCAGGCTGCTATGCGGACGGATGTCGTTGTATTCGTCCCGGAAGGCGCGGGCGACGACCTGCGCCTCCAAGGCGCTCTCGAGCAACTCGCGATTGAGGCATTCGTCACGGAAGCGGCCGTTGAAGCTCTCGTTGACGCCGTTTTGCCACGGACTGCCAGGCTCGATGAAGCGGGCAAGGATGCCGCGCTCCTTGAGCCAGCGCTGGAGCACGCCGGCGATAAACTCGCCGCCGTTGTCGCTGCGCAGGTGCCGGGGCTTGCCGTGGCGTTGCACCGCCTCGTCCAGGGCGCGCACCACGTCCCGGGCGTTCATTCGACGCCCGACCGCGATGTCGATGCAGTAGTGGCTACCCTCGTCCACGATGGTCAAAAATTTGAGCGTCACGCCTGCCGTGCCGAACATAGGCCCGCCGCAACCACGCTTTCGGCTTCGTGGCGGCGCTGCGACGGGCTCACCATTTTTTGAGTTCACCTCCTTGAGCACTTGGATGTTTAGGGCCTGGTCGGCGACCAGCCGCTTCAGGCGCGCGTTCTCATCGCGCAGCGCCTTCAGCTCCTTCACCTCGTCCAGCTCCATCGCGCCATACTGCTGTTTCCAGCGGTAGAGCGTCGCTTCGCTGATGTTCACGTTGCGGCAGACGGCTTCCGCCGCCTCCCCTTGTTCAACCCGGCGCAAAATCGTGATGATCTGCTCCGGCGTGTGTTTCTTTCCTTTGGGCATGTCTGGGTCTCCTTTTCAAAGCCCACACTCTCATCCGCAACGGCCCAGTTTTTCTGCGTCAGGTCAGCCGCGCCTACCAGGAGATGCTCAACGAACGTCCCCGCAAGATCCTCAACCGGAAGTCCCCCGCTCAATGCTTCCACGAACTCCTTATATCAAACCAACGTTCAAACTGATCCTTGAATGTGCCCCCCGCATTTTCCCACCACATGGGTTCGGGCGGAACGGGCGACGGGGCTCTGGTCGAGCGATCGCGAGAGGCTTTGGTAGTGTCCGTCAAGTTTCGCACATTTGATTCAGGGCAAGAGTGGCGGAGGAAGGTTGTGGGTTGTTAGGGAAAGGGGGGGGCCATTTGTATGAATGGGCCGGTGTCGCGTTAGCGCCACATCTCCTTCCCCCTCCGATCGGCTGGGGTTCAGGCGGATTGGGCGACGCGGCTTTGGTCGAGGTCGGCGAAGGGTGCGCAGACCCAATGCTGTCTCACTTAAAGTCGTCGAAGGGTAAACGCTCGGTCTGGTGCCTCGTTGACGGCTGATCAATGAGACAAGCTTGCCTCGTAGAGGTGGCCTCTACGAGGCCGACGACAAGGCGTGTTGCCGGAGGCGCGGGGTGAGCGCGTCGGGGTCGTCCTGGTTTGTTAATCGCGGGCAAGCGGGAGAGCACGTCGCGCAGGTAGGCGGCGGGGTCTTTGCCGTGGCGCAGGCAGGAGACGATGAACGAGTAGAGGATGGCGGCACAGCGTCCGGCGTCGGGGTGGCCGATAAACAGCCAGTTCTTCTTCCCGACCACGGTGAGGCGGATGGCGTTTTCGACCAGGTTGTTGTCTAGCCTGGTCGGGCCGTGGTCGACGTGGCGCGACAGCGGAGTCCACTCCGAGAGCAGGTAACCGCTGGCGACGCCCAGGCCCGACTTCGGCCGCGAGCGCTCGCGCAAGCCCAGGGCCAGCTTGTGTAGCCAGAGCAACGTGCGCACATGGTGACGCGCGCGCAGCCGCGCTCGCTCCGCAACATCGCGCTCACGCCCGGCGGCGTGGTCGGCCTCGTCCCATTCCCGCTCCAGCCGATAAAAACGGCCGATCAGCATCAAAACGACGCGTGCGGCTTTGGGATTCTCGCCCTGCGCCTCGATAAACTTGCGCCGCGCGTGAGCCCAGCAGCCGACCCACGCGACCTCGGGGTGCGCGCGTTCGTAGGCCGCATAGGCTTCGTAGCCGTCGGACTGGAGCACGCCGCCGAAGCCCTCGATCAAGCTGGTTAGCTCGCCATGCCGGCGACTCGTGCGCCAATCGAAGCACACCTCGTCGCCGGGTCGGCTCACGACCCAAAGATATCCTTGGAAGACGCCCGCCTTCGCGTTGTCGGGATCCTGGCATTTTATCGGCGTCCCGTCCGCCTGCAGGTAATCGCCTTCGAGCAGGCGCCTCAGCATCGCCCTGTAGATCGGCTCCAGCCAGTCGGCCGCGATGCGGATCCAATCGCAGAGCGTGGAGCGCGGGATCGCCGCGCCCCAGCGCGCGAGCATCTGCTCCTGACGATAGAGCGGAAGGTGATCGAGGTATTTGGCGATCACGACCCACGCGAGCAGCCCGGCGGAGGCGTAGCCGCCCGGCTCCGCGCGCGCGGGCGCGGGGGCGAGCACGGGGGCTTGGGAGCGGTCCGCCTTCGTCTTGTATTTTGGCCGCACGACCTCGCGCTTGGAGAGCTGCGGCGGGGTGATCTCCACCTCAAAGGTCCGCTCCTCGCCGATCCGCTCGTAGGCCTCCGGATTCGCCTTCACCGTCTCGGGCTCGATGACCACGACCTCCTTGACCGGCAGCTTCGCGAACAGCTCCGCCGGCGCGGCGCGCTTCTCCGGCGCCGGGGCGCGACGCTCGTAGCTCACCTCCTGCGCCGGCCGCGCGGCTTTTTCCGCCATCGCCTCCAGTTCCTTCAGCTGGAAGAGCAGCTGCGCGCGGTCCAGCTTCTCGCTCTTGCCCGGGCCGAAGACCTGCTTTTTCAGCTTCTCGATCTGCCACTTCAGAAGCGCGTTTGTGCTCTTCAGCTCGTCGTTCTCGCGCTCAAGCGCGAGGTAGGCCGCGGGCAGGTCGGCGAGCGGAGGCATGACGCCCGCGTAGGGAGTAAATGGATACGTTTTTGTCCAGCCCTACCCTCGCTCATACCGCGCTTTTTTCGCGCCGTCCTTCAGGTCGATGCCCGCGAGCAGCAACGAGAGCGTCGCCGGCTCTAGGTCCACCCGCCGCGCCGAGCCGTCCGCCGAGACCGGCCAGCTGAAGCGGCCCTTCTCCAGCCGCTTCGCCAGGACCCACACGCCGGTGCCATCCCAGTGGAGGAGCTTGATGCGGTCCCGTGTCTTGTTGATGAAGACGAACAGCGCCCCGCCGAACGGATCGAGCCGCAGGTGCTGCTCGGCCAGAGCCCATAGGCCGTCGTATTGTTTGCGCATGTCCACCGGCTCCACCGCCAGGTAAATGCGCAAGTTGGCCGGCAGGCCCAAAGGCGGCAGCGACATC
>JBILUB010000293.1:0-3761 GCA_044371245.1 Opitutaceae bacterium | reverse complement strand
GGTGCTGCCCGGGCCCTCGGAGCAGACCGGCCTGCTGCTGATGATCTGGCTGATCGCCGTCTCGAAGTTTTGCGACGTGGGCGCGCTGCTCTCCGGCCTCGCGCTGGGGCGGACCAAGATGGCGCCCGAGATCAGCCCGAAGAAGACGTGGGAGGGTGCGGTCGGCGGAGTCTTGATCGCGGCCGGAGTGGGTGCCGCGCTCGCGCATTTTCTCGCGCCGAGTTATCCCCCCGGCTTTACCCCGCTGACCGCGGCCCTGATCGCCTTGCCGGTGGCCGCGATCGCCATCGTGTCCGACCTGATCGAGTCGGTGATCAAGCGGCGGGCCGACACCAAGGATGCCGGCAGGGCGATCCCCGGCATCGGCGGCATTTTCGACCTCTCCGACAGCCTGATCCTGACCGCTCCGGTCGGCTATATCGCCTTTTCCCTCCTGCATGGCTGAGCCCTTGACCGCTCCGTCCCACCCGCCCGCCCGCCGGAGGCGCGTCGTCCTGCTGGGTGCGACCGGCAGCATCGGATCGAGCACCCTGCGCGTCCTTCGGGCCCACCCCGAGGCGCTCGAGCTGGTCGGAGTGGCGGCGCACGGTCGTGCCGACGAGCTCGTCGCGATCGCGCGCGAGTTCGGAGTACGCCACCTGGCGCTGGGTGACGAGGCCGCGGCGGCGCGACTGCGCGCCGCCGGCCCCTCCGCCTTGCCGCCCGGCAGCCGTCTGCATCCGCCGGGGGTGGAGGGCTTGGAGGCGCTGGCCGCCCTGCCGGAGGCGGACGTCGTGCTGGTCGCGGTGGTCGGCACCGCCGGCCTGGGCCCGGCGCTCGCCGCCCTGGCCGCCGGCAAGGATCTCGCCCTGGCCTCCAAGGAAATCCTGGTGCTCGCGGGGGCGCATGTGCTGGCCGCCGCGCGGCGATCGGGCGCGCGTCTCCTCCCGGTCGATTCGGAGCACAACGCGGTGTTTCAGTGCCTGGAAGGGCGCGATCGGGCGGAGTTGCGCCGGGTGATCCTGACCGCTTCCGGCGGCGCCTTCCGGGACTGGCCGCTGGAGCGACTCGCCGACGCGACGGTCGCCGACGCACTCAAGCACCCGAACTGGTCGATGGGCCCGAAGATCACGGTCGACAGCGCGACACTGGCCAACAAAGGCCTCGAGCTGATCGAGGCCGCCGTGCTCTTCGGTCTGCGCCCGGACCAGTGTGCCGCGGTGCTGCACCCGCAGAGCATCGTGCACTGCCTGGTCGAGTTTCTGGATGGCTCGATGCTGGCGCAGCTCTGTCCGCCCTCGATGACCTTCCCGATCCAGCACGCGTTGCTCCATCCCCGGCGCGCGCCCCGCGGCACGGAGGCGGCGCTGCCGCTTGATCGTGTGCTCCAGCGCGAGGCGCTGGAGCGGGGCGGGGCGGCGCCGGCGATCTACAACGCCGCCAACGAGGTCGCGGTCGCCGCGTTTCTCGGCGGTCGTCTGCCTTTCCTCGGCATCCCGCGCGTGGTCGAGGCCACTCTCGCCGCGCTCGCCTGCGCTTCCGATCGGGACCTGCCCGCCGTACTGGCCGCGGACGCCGAGGCCCGCGGATTTGCCGAACGCCAGATTTAGGCGCATCCTCCTCCCTCAACCCGGGATCGGGGATCCCTTCTCCCACTCCCTCTCCCCGTCCCGACTCCTCCTCTTCATGGATATCATCCAACTCCTCACCTCCAGCGTCTGGTCGATCCTGATGATCGCCGTTTTTTTTGGCGGATCGATTTTCGTGCACGAGCTCGGACACTTCTGGGCCGCGCGACGACGCGGCGTGAAGGTCGAGCGCTTTTCGATCGGTTTCGGGCCCCCGATCTTCAAGTGGACGGGCAAGGACGGGGTCGAGTACCGGCTCTCGTGGCTGCCCCTCGGCGGCTACGTGGCCCTGCCCCAGCTGGCCGACATGCGAGGCCTCGAGGGCCAGCCCTCGGCCGAGACGGCCGCCCTGCCTTCGCCGACCTATGGCACCCGCATGCTCGTCTTTGTCGCCGGGGCGACGATGAACATCCTCTTCGCTTTCGCCCTCGCCACCATCCTTTGGCAAACCGGGCTACCGACCAACGCCGACATGCAGCGGGCCAAGATCGGGCACGTGATGGAGACGATCGAACTGCCCTCGAAGGAACGTGTGCCCAGCCCCGCGGCGGAGGCCGGTTTGCGCCCCGGCGACACCATCGCGGCGATCGACGGCAATCCCGTCGCCACTTGGGATGAGATGCGGCAACTCCTTTTTACCGGCGCGGGTCGCACCGCCGACGGCCGGCCCGAGGCGATCCTGACGGTCAGGCGCGGCGGGGAGACCCTCACGCTCAACGCCCGCCCCGTCCTCGCCGGCGACGAGCGCATGCGCATGCTTGGTGTCTCTCCCTGGCAGGAGTTGAAAATCGCCGAGGTCGGCGCCAGCTCGCCGGGTGAGCGAGCGGGCCTGCGCCCCGGCGACATTTTGCGCAGTCTGGATGGGGTTCCGCTGACCAGTTTCGCCACCTTCGACGAGGTGCTGAGCGCCGCCGCCGGACGCGAGACCGCGCTCGGCGTCGAGCGAGAAGGGCAGACGGTCAATCTGGTGTTTGCCGTGCCCCCTGCGGCCCGGATCGACGCCGAGCTCGGCCTCGGTTTCGACCCGGAGGTGGTGTTGATCCACCCCACGCCATGGAAACAGATTTCGGACAATGTCCGCATGACCTTCCGCACGCTTTGGAGCCTGCTGCATCGCAACAGTGATGTCGGTCTCTCCAAGCTCAGCGGCCCGATCGGAATCGCGCGCGTCTTCCACCTCGTGAGCCAAGTCGATATCCGCTACGTCCTTTGGTTCACGATCGTGGTCAACGTGAACCTCGCGATCTTCAACCTGCTGCCGCTGCCCGTGCTCGACGGTGGACACATGCTTTTCGCGACGCTCGGCAAGCTCCGGGGGCGTCCCCTGCCCGCCGGCTTCATCCATGGCGCGCAGACCGTTTTCGTCGCGCTGCTGCTCTCGATGATGGTCTACGTGAGCTTTTTCGACGTGCGGCGGATCGTGCGTGACAATCGGGATGAGGCGCCCGCCGCCCCGGCTGAGCCCGCACCCGGCGCCGCCACGGAGGCGGCGCCTCCGGCGGCCGCGCCCTGACGGAGCGGGGCGGCGGCGGGCTGCGGGGAAATGCGCCCTCGGCCGCCCTTGCCTTTGCCGAGGAAGACGGCCCTTTTTCCCGCGCGGCTCCGCGCGTCATGCTTTTCCAGATAAAACACCGCACCACCTACCGCTACGCAGGCGAAGCCAGCGAGTCGTTCATGGAGGCGCGCCTCACGCCGGTCAGCGACGAGCGCCAGCGCCTCGTTTCGCGAGTTTTCCAGACATTTCCCGCCGGGGCGGTGCACCGCTACTCCGACTATTTTGGCAACGCGGTCGAGACCTTCGCCATCGCCCACCGTCACGCGGAGCTGATCCTCGACAGTGGTTCGGTGGTCGAGACCCTGGCCTGGGAGCCGCCCCGGGCCGCCTTGGAAATCAGCGTCTCGGAGGCGCGCCAGATTTATCGCGGCCACAAACTCGCCCTGTTCGAGTTTCTCATGCCCTCGCCGGCCATCCCCATGTCCGCGCCGGTGAATCGCCTCGCCAACCAGTTTTTTCAACCGGCGCACGCACTGGGGGAATCTCTTCTGCGCCTGAATCGCTGGCTGAAGACCGAGATCGCGTACCGGCCGGGCAGCACGCGGATCGACACTCCGGTCACGCTGGTGCTGCAACAGCGCTCGGGCGTTTGCCAGGAC
>JBILUB010000021.1:0-15857 GCA_044371245.1 Opitutaceae bacterium | reverse complement strand
GTGTGCAGGTCGCCCCAGTCGTGGCGCGTCCAGCCCAGCAGCCCGAGACCGTGGCCTCCGCGCGATCCCGGGGGCAGGCGAAAGGCGAGGATGAGGCCGGTGGCGGCGAGCAGGCTGCCGATCAGCCAGAGCCCGAGATTCAGGGCGCGGGAGATCTGAGTTTTCATCGATGGAGAAGGAGACGCCACCGCGGGTGCGCCGGTTTCGGCGCGAAGGGGCGGGCTCAGGGTTTTTTCGCCCAGACCATGCACCAACCCTTGGCGGCGACGGGGCGGTTGGCGAGGGCCATGCAGGGGCCGGTCTCGGCGCCGGCTTTTCCGGTGTAGAGCGCGCAGTTCGCGCAGGTGCTGCCGGGCTTGAACTGCGTGAATTTTTTCGGGTCCACGGTGGACGCGTCTTTTTTATAGCCGATGGCGGCGGCGGCAGGATCGTTTTCCTCGACGGGCGGGGCGCCGGCGTCGGCCAGGAGACGGGGCGAGAGGGCGCAGGCGCAGAGGGCGGTGGGAGCGAGTTTGAGGAAGGAGCGGCGGGTGGTCATGTTTCCTTTGGGGGCGAATAAAGGGGCAAGCGGGGAGCGTCCGCAGGGCAAGCGGCGAACGGGCGAGGGAGAAGTTAGCAAGCGGTCGCGTGAGGTCGATAAGCGCGGCCGCGGGGCCCTAGGGTTTTCGGGTGGGCTGGCCGGCCGCTTGCCAGTCGGGGAAGCCACCGGCGTTGACCACGCGAAAACCCTCGGCCGAGAGGATGCTGGCCGCGATTCCGGAACGGTTGCCCGAGCGGCAGTAGAGCACGAGCTCCCGATCACGATGGCGCTCAAGCATCGCTTTCCAGTGCAGGCGCTCGCCGCGAAGATCACTCAGGGGCAGGAGCAGGGCGTTTTCGACGACGCCGCTTTCCCACTCGGCGGGTTCGCGCACGTCGATGAGGACGGCGCCGCCCTCGGCCACGCGTTTCGCGGCCTCGGCCGGCGCGATGATCTCTCCGGCGAGGAGGCGCTTGGTGGCCAGCAGGGCTAGGCCGAGCGCGAGCACGATGAGGACGATTTTCATCGGAGACTCAGGGTTTGGTTTTTTCGCGGGCGCAGGTGCTGAGTCCGAGCGGCAGGTAGGCCGGGCAAAAGCGGACCAGGGCCGTGAGCAAGGGGACGAGGCCGAGGAGGCCCCACCATGTTTGAAAGTAAAGGCCGGCGCCGAGCAGGGCGAGGCCGGCGAGGATACGGAGGACGCGGTCGAGGGTGCCGATGTTGGGTTTCATGTGGGGGAGGGAAAAGGAGTGGACGCTCAGGCGGCGGGCGCCGCGGTGGAGCGGGTGTTGGCCATGTAGTAGAGAACGGGCACAGCCATGCGGCTGATCAGGAGGGAGGCGATCTCGCCGGCCATGAGGCTGATGGCGAGGCCTTGGAAGATCGGGTCGGCGAGGATGACGGATGCGCCGACCACGACGGCGAGCGCGGTGAGCAGCATGGGGCGAAAGCGGAGCGCGCCGGCCTCGACCACGGCGTCGCGGAGGGGCAGTCCGTGGGCGCGGCGCAGCTCGATGAAATCGACCAGGATGATCGAGTTTCGCACCACGATGCCCGCTCCGGCCATGAAGCCGATCATCGAGGTGGCGGTGAAAAAGGCGCCGAGCGCCCAGTGCGCGGGCAGGATGCCGATGAGGGAAAACGGGATCGCGGCCATGACGACGAGTGGAGTGACGTAGCTGCGGAACCAGCCGACGAGCAGCATCGCGATGAGCACGAGGACGGCGGCGAAAGCGAGGCCGAGATCGCGAAAGACCTCGAGGGTGATGTGCCATTCGCCATCCCACTTGATCGCGGGCCCGAGGAGCTCGACTGGCGTGTTCAGGTGGTAGATGGGCAACTCCGCCGCGGCGCCGCCGAAGCGGCGGGCATCGATCTCGCGCAGGGCGAGGTGAAGCGGGAGCAGGGCGTAGGCGGGGCTCTCGACCTCGCCGGCGACATCGGAGGTGACGTAGGTCACGGGTTTGAGATTTTTCCGGTAGAGGGAGCGGGGGCCGGTCTCGGGCTGCGCCTGCACGAGCTCGGAGAGGGGGACGGCGGGCGCGGCGGGGCTGGAGGTGGAGCGCACGTGGAGCGCGAGCAGGGCGGCGGGGTCGGCGCGGGCGGCGGGCGGGAGCTCGAGGCGGATCGGCACGTCCTCCCGCTCGTCGGGCAGGTGAAAGAGCCCGATGTCCGAGCCCTGTGCGCCGAGGGCGATGGTCCGGGCGATATCCTCCGTGCTAATCCCGTGGCGGGAGGCCTTTTCCCGGTCGACGAGGTAGCGGACCTTGGGCTGGTCGGCCTCGACATACCAATCGAGGTCCACGATCCCGCGCGTTTTTGCCATCTCGGCGCGAACCTCGCGGGCGAGGGCGAGACGGTCCGCTTCGCTCGGAGCGTAGATCTCGGCGACGATGGATTGGAGCACGGGCGGGCCGGGCGGCACCTCGGCGACGGCGATGGCCGCGCCGTGGCGGGCGGCGATGGGCGCGAGGAGGGCGCGGGCTCGCCCGGCGATGGCGTGGCTCTGATCGGCGCGTTCGGACTTGGGCCGGAGGTTGACCTGGAGGTCGGCGACGTTCGGGCCGCGGCGCAGGAAGTAGTGGCGAACGAGGCCGTTGAAGTTGAAGGGAGAGGCGGTGCCGGCGTAGAGCTGCACGTCCCGCACCTCGGGCAACACGCGCAGGGCCTCGGCCATCTCGCGGGCGACGCGGGCGCTTTGTTCGAGCGGCGTGCCCTCGGGAGTGTCGATCACGACCTGGAACTCCGATTTGTTGTCGAAGGGCAGCATCTTGATCGTGACCGCGCCGCTCAGGACGAAACCGCAGGCGGCAAACAGGAGGACCACGATCCCGGCGAGAAACGCGAGACGGACGCGGGGTCGGTCGAGCAGCGGGTCCATGACGCGATGATAGAGGCGGGTGAACCAGTCCGACGGGGCGTGGTCGGGATCGTGAGAGGAGGCGGGCGTGGCGCCGGCGGCCAGCGCGGGCGCACGGCGGCGCAGCACCCGCACCGCGGCCCAGGGCGTGAGCGTGAAGGCGATGACGAGGGAGAAAAGCATCGCGGCGGTGGCGCCGACGGGGATGGGACGCATGTAGGGTCCCATCAGACCGCCGACGAAGGCCATGGGCAGGATGGCGGCGATGACCGCCCAGGTGGCGAGCAGGGTGGGGTTGCCCACCTCGTCGACCGCCTCGAGCGCGATGCGAGCGAGCGATTTTTCCTCCGCTCCGGGCAGGCGGAGGTGACGGACGATGTTTTCCACCACCACGATCGCGTCGTCCACCAGGATGCCGATGGAGAAGATCAGCGCGAAGAGCGTGATGCGGTTGAGCGTGTATCCATAAAGGTAAAACACCAGCAGGGTGAGCGCGAGGGTGGCGGGTATGGCGAGCAGGACGACGAGCGACTCACGCCAACCGAGAAAGAGCAGGATGAGCACGGCGACGCCGAAGACGGCGATACCCATGTGGAGGAGCAGTTCGTCGCTTTTCTCCGCCGCGGTGTGTCCGTAGTCGCGGGTGATGGTGATTTCCAGCTCGGCGGGCAGGAGGGCGCCGCGGAGCTCCTCGACGCGGTCGAGCACGCGCTCGACCACGAGAATGGCGTTCGCTCCCGGGCGCTTGGCCACGCTCAGGGTGAGCGCAGGCTGGGCGGCGCCGTCGGGGCCGAGGTGGAGCACGTAGTCCGCGGGTTCGCCGGCACTGTCGCGGATGGAGGCCACGTCGCGGAGATAGACCGGCCGGTTTTCACGCACGGCGAGCACGACCGAGCCGAGGTCGGAGGCGTCGCGCAGGTGGGCGCCGGTCTCTAGCAGGATCTCCTCGTTGTCAAAGGACCGGGAGCCGGCGGGGAGCTGGCGGTTGGCCGCTTGGATGGCGGGTGCGATCTCGGAAACGGTGAGGCCGCGGGCGACGAGGGCGGCGGGGTCGATCTCGACGCGGAGGGCGCGCCGCGCGCCTCCGATCAGGGTGGTCTCGGCGACGTCGGGCACGGCTTTGATCGCGTCGTCGAGCTGGGAGGCGAGGCGGCGCAGCGTGAGATGATCGAGGTTGGCGCCGTGAAGGGTGAGCGCGAGCACGGGCACGTCGTCGATGGTGCGGGGCTTGATCAGCGGGGCGTCGACGCCGGGCGGTATGCGGTCGCGGTGGGCGGCGAGTTTGCCGTTCAGGCGCACCAGCGCGGACTCGATGTCGGTGCCGACCTCGAAGCGCACGATCAGCAACGAGCGGCCGGGCGAGGAGGTGCTGTAGAGATATTCGACGCCGGGAATCTCCCAGAGCAGTTTCTCGAGGGGCCGGGTGACGCGGTTCTCGACCTCGGTGGGTGAGGCGCCGGGCATGCCCACGATCACGTCGATCATCGGCACCTTGATTTGGGGCTCCTCCTCGCGCGGCAGTTGGAGAATGGCGAAGATGCCGAGGAGCAGGGAGGCGACGACCGCGATCAGCGTGAGTTTCGAATCGACCGCGGCCGCGGCCAGACGACCGGCGAGGCCGAAGCGGGTGGTGTCGGGGGCGGGGGTGGGGGCGCTCACGGGAGGAGTTCCACAGGTTGGCCGTCGCGAAGGGCGTGGGGCGGGGAGAGCACGACGCGTTCTCCCGCTTCGAGGCCGGCGGCGATGCGCACCGAGCCGGGCGCGAGTCCCGGACCGGCGGTCTTGATGAGGCGAAGGTGGGCGCGGTCTTCGGTGACGACAAAGACGCGTTCCATCTGGCCGAGCGGGCTGAGTGCCTCGGCGGGGAGCGTGAGCGTGTCGACCAGACCGGCGGGCCAGAGGACGCGGATGAAATCACCGAAGCGGGCGCCGGCGTCGGGCGGGAGCTGGAGCTTGGCCAGGCGGGTGCGGGTCGCGGGGTCGACCGCGGAGGAGAGCTCGAGCAGCGGGGCGTTGAGCGTGGTGCCGTCGACGAGTCGCACTGAAATCGGGGAACCGAGCGCGGGAACGGGCAGGGAAGCGGGCAACTCGCACTCGGCGCGGAGGCCGGTGCGGCCCTCGAGCTCGAAGAGGGGAGAGCCGGTGGCGGCGAGGTCTCCGACATTGACCATTTTACGGGTGATCCGGCCGTCGAAAGGGGCGGTGACACGGGTGTAGGCGAGTCGCGCCGCGGCCTCCTCGAGCGCGGCGGCCGCGGGCCGGTGCCGGTCGGCGAGCACGCGCACCGCCTCGGAGGCGGCGACACCTTGGGCGAGCAGGGCGGACTCCCGCGCGAGGTCACCGGCGACCTGATCGAGCGCGGCTTGGGCGGCGGCCGCGGCGGCGGAGAGCTCGCGGGCTTCGAGGGTGATCAACACCTCTCCGGCGGCGACATTTTGGCCGAGAGCAAAGTCGGCCTGCAGGATGCTCCCGGGGGTGCGCGCCGCGATCACGGCGTAGTCCACCGGGCGGACCGTGGCGGCGAGCTCTTGGAAACGCGGCTCCCGTGCGCGCACCGTGGTGACAGAGTGCACCGGGAGGGGCGCGGCGGAGACGGCGGGCTCGGGCGCCGCCGGACGCGAGCAGCCGGAGAGCGCCACCAGCGCGACGAAGGCGAGGCGCTGGAGCCAGGCGGGGATGCGAGGGGAATCAGTCTTCATCGACGCAGTGCGCAGGCCTCTCCGTCCCGCACCCAGCCGAGACGGCGGGCGAGCCAGACGGGAGGGCAGAAGCCCGTGAAGGCCGACTGGATCAAGTTTAACGCGACGAAACAGGTGAGGAGCAGCCACCACGCACTCACGAAGTGGGCCAGCCCGACGCTGATCAAAATCATCAGTCCGGCCAAAACACGGATGAAGGAATCGGATTTCATATTTGACTATATGCGTAAACAATCAAACAGTTGAATCCATGTCAAGCGGCTGTTTGGTCTGCGGCATGAGCAAAAAGCACCGACCGCTCGCTGATGAGGCGTTGGCCTTGGTGGCGCGTCGTTTCGCGGTCTTGGCCGAACCGATGCGGCTGAAGCTGCTGCAGTCGTTGATGGAGGGGGAGAAGTCGGTCGGGGCCCTGGCGGAGGCGACGGGTGGCACGCAGACGAATGTGTCGCGGCATCTGCAGACTCTGGCGGAGGCGGGGATGGTGAGTCGGCGGAAGGAGGGTTTGCAGGTGTTCTACGCCGTCGCGGACGCATCGATTTTTGATTTGTGCGCGTTGGTCTGCGGGAGCCTGGGCAAGCAGTTGCAGGCCAAGGCGGACGTTTTCGCCTAGCGCCGGAGGGCGGTCTCCGCGGAGAGTTTTCACCATGCCGATCTACGTTTACGAAACCATCCGGGCGCCGGGTAAGAAGCCCCGCCGATTCGAGCTGAAGCAGTCGATGAAGGATGCGCCGCTGAAGTGCGATCCCGAGACGGGCGAGCCCGTGCGCCGGGTGGTGAGCGGCGGTTATGGATTCTACGGTGCGAGCGCCGAAGCCTCGACCCCGCCGCCCGGCCCCTGCGGCCAGCAGTGCGGCTGCTTCGGGCAGAACTGAGCGGGCGGCGCGGGCGGCGGCCGTCCGGGGCCTCAGGCGCGGAGGCGGATCGTGTGCCGCTGGTCAGGCGTGTGGCCGAGATCGAGGTGAAGCGTGCCGGCCGGCAGCCAGTCGGCGACCTTCGAAGGCCACTCGACCGCGACCCACCAGGGCGGAACGAGAAAGTCGTCGATCATCAGGTCCTCGAGGGCGCGGCCGCCCTCGAGGCGGTAGGCGTCGACGTGGATCAGCGTCCTTCCTGCGCCGCGGTGCAGGGCGAGGATGGCGAAGGTGGGGCTCGTCACCGATTCTTGGATACCGAGACCGCGGGCGAGGCCCTGGACGAAGGTGGTCTTGCCGGCGCCGAGGTCGCCGTGGAGCGCGAGCACGGAGCCGGCCGGGAGCGCGGCGGCGAGGCGGGCGGCGAGTGACTGGGTCTCTGCGGCGGAGGTGGTCGTCACGCCGACGCGCAGTTCACTGAAAATGCTCGAAGCCATGGTAGGCGGAGAGGTCGAGCGCGCCGTGGGCGGCGGGGGTGCTCGCGAGCGGGGCGAATTGCCCGATCAAGGTCAGGGGAACGCGTGGAAAAGCGCGGCGCCAGGCGGCGAGCAGACGGCGGGCGCCGGCCGGCGTGGCCCGCAGGGCGAGCAGCAGTTCGTAGTCCTCCCCGTCCGACAAGGCGCCCTGCAGATCGACCCCGCGGTGGCGGGGCAACAGGTCGCCGAAGACGAGCGGCCGCGCGTCGGGCGGGGTGAGCGCGTGGACATCTTTCGCAAGCCCATCGCTGAGATCGAGCAAGGCGACAACCTCGGGGCGGCGGGCGAGCCAGCGGCCCTCGGCGAGGCGCGGGGTGAAGCGGTGGTGGCGCCCGCTGGCGAGACTGCCGCCGAGCCGGCCGGTGACGGCGATCCAGTCGCCGATCCGGGCGCCGGAGCGGGTGAGGGCGCGGCCGTCGGGGGCGCTGGTTTCCCCGAGCAGGGTGAGGGAGGCGACGAGCCCGCCGCGGTGGGTGGCCAGATCACCGCCGACCAGCGGCACGTCAAAGTGCCGGGCGTCGGCGGCGAGACCGCGGTAGAAGGCTTCCAGCCAGTCGAGCCGGGTGCGGGGATCGAGGGCGAGGCCGAGCACGGCGGCGGTGGGGCGGCCGCCCATCGCGGCGATGTCGCTGAGATTACGCCGGAGCAGTTTCCGACCGACGGCGCGCGGGGGGACGGAGTCGTCGAAGTGCTCCCCGTAGATCACGGGGTCGACGGTAACGAGGGAGGCGGGCGCGACCGAGCGGGGGGAGCGTCGGGGGCGCGTGAGGACGGCGCAATCGTCGCCCATGCCGGCGGGGGCGGCGGGGGCGGCGGCCCCGAGCCAGCGGCGGATGCGCCCGAGCAGCTTTTGTTCGCCGAGGGCGGCGATGGTTTCGGCGGGAATGTCGGAGAAAGGATTCACGCGGGCAGACCGGCAAAGAGGAGCACGATCGTGTTGAGGTTGAACAGGGCGTGGGCCAAGATCGGCACCGCCGGGTGTCCATTGCGCTCGATGGCGATGGAGAGGATCACGCTGAGGACGGCGAGTGGCACGAAGATGGCGATGAGGCCGTGGACGAAGGCGAAGAGAAAGGCGGGGAGAAACAGCGCGGCCGAGCGAACGAGCCGGGTGCGCAGCCAGCGGAAAAGCAGGGCGCGGAAGAGCAGCTCCTCAGTGAAAGGTGCGAGGGTGATGGCACTGATGATGACGAGCAGGACCTCGAGCTCGCTACCGCGCCGGGCGAGAAGGGTGACGATATCCTGCGGGCCGGTGTCGACGCCGAGGAGTTTCAGCGCGCCACCCCAGAGAGCGGTGACGGCCCCCATAACAAAGAGCAGAACCGCGAAAGTGATTAAGGCGTCGCGGAGGATTTTCCGGGCGGGCAGGCGCGGCAGGGGGGCCGGTCGATGCGAGCGCAAATGGAGCAGCCACGCGATGCCGAGGCCGAGGAGCAGGCCGAGCTGGAAGGCGATGGCGGCCACCGCGGTGAAGGTGTTGACCTCGCCCTTCGGGGGGAGGGGCCAGCGGCCGGAGGCCTGGACGGCCACGACCGCGAGGAAAGCGAGTCCGAAGGACCATGCGAAGGCAGCGACCAAGTGGGACGCGGGCCGGGAAGAGGGAGCCACGCGGACCGGGGCGAGGCCGAGCAGGGCCGGCAAGATCTCGGAGCGATGGCGGATCAGCCAGACGACGGCGCCGAGGATGAGCGCGAGCTCGAAAATCCAGAGGGCGGGAAGCGCGGCGGCGGGAAAGGTGGCGGGCACGGGAGGGGAGGCAAAGCGGGCGGGCGGCGCTTGGCGAGCGCGCGTGGCGGGCGACGCGGTGTGCTGGGCGAAAGAAAAACCCCGGACCCGCAGGTGCGGGAGCCGGGGCGGCGTAGAGCGAGGCCGGGTGCGATCGGGGCCCGGGCCGCGGCGGACGGGCGGTCAGGCCGCGACGAAGGCGATGGATTTGATCTCGATGCGCTCCGAGGGGGTGCTGCGCTCGGGGCCGCTGCAGGCGACGGTGGCGATGGCTTCGAGGACCTCGTCGCCCTTCACGAGCTGGCCGAAGGCGGTGTATTGGCGGTCGAGGAATTTGGCGTCGCCGTGGCAGATGAAGAACTGGGAGCCGGCGCTGTCGGGGTTGGAGGAGCGGGCCATGGAAAGCACGCCGCGGGTGTGGGTCTTGGTGTTGAACTCGGCCTTGATCTGGTAGCCGGGGCCGCCGGTGCCGGGCATGCCCTTGCCGCCGGGCTTGGTGTTGGGGCAGCCGCCCTGGATCATGAAGCCCTTGATGATGCGATGGAAGGCGGTGCCGTCGTAGAAGCCCTGCTTGGCGAGCTTCTTGAAATTCTCGACGTGGCCGGGGGCGACGTCGGGCCAGAATTCGAGGGTGAGGTCGCCCTTCGTGGTGGTGATGACGGCGAGTTCTTTGGTGGAGGTGCTCATGGAGGAAAAAGGGGCAGCGTGCCTTCGCGCTTCTCCCCGGCAAGCCCGCGTTCTACTTTGACCGGCTGCCCGAATCGTCCGCGATGCCCTACTTCGACCACAACTCGACCACGCCGCTCTCCGCTTGCGCCCGCGAGGCCTGGCTGCGGGTGCAGGCGGAGAACTGGCACAACGCCTCCAGTCCGACGCGCGCCGGGGCGCGGGCCCGCATCCGGCTGGATTCTTATCACGAGGCGCTCGCCATCCTGCTCGGCGGCAAGCCGGAGGAGTATGTCTTTAACTCGGGTGCGACCGAGGGCGCGCATGCGGTGCTGGCCCACTGGGCGGCGATGCTGCCCGCCGGGGCGCGCATCGCGGTGGCGCGCACGGAGCACGCGGCGGTGCTGGCGGCGGCGGGCAAATTTTTCGCCGGCCGGATCGACTGGCTGGAGCACGACGGGGCCGGGGTGGTGCGGCCCGAGGCGGTGCGCGCCGCGCTCGCCGCGGGCGCGGCCGGGGTGGTGGTGATGGCGGCCAACAACGAGACCGGCGTGCTGCAGCCCTGGCCGGAGATCGCGGCGCTCTGCCGCGAGGCGCGCGGCGCGACCGGCACGGGGGCGCACTTTCTCTGCGATGCGACGCAGTGGCTGGGCAAGTTGCCGGGCGCGGGGCTGGGCGACTGCGGCGCCTGGCTGCTCGCGAGCGGGCACAAGTTTGGCGCGCCGAAGGGCGCGGGCTTCGTGAAGCTGCCGGCGGGGCGGGCGGAGCCGGAGTTTTCGGCGCAGGGCGGCGGCCAGCAGGAGGCCGGGCACCGCGCGGGCACGGAGGATGTGGCCGGGGCGGCGGCGCTCTGCGCGGCGCTGGGAGAGAGCGAGCGGGTCAACGTGATCTGGGAGTCGCAGCGCGAGGGCTGGCGGCGGTCTTTCGAACAAGAGCTCGTGGCCGATCTGCCCGGGGTGCGTATCCTGGCATCGGATACGGAAGGCGGGGCGGGGGCGGCGACGGCGGAGCGGCTGTGGAACACGGTGTTTGCGGTGATGCCGCACGGCGAGTCGTCGCGCTGGATCGCGCGGCTGGACAAGCGTGATTTCCAGGTGTCGAGCGGGGCGGCGTGCTCGACGGGCAAGGGCGCGGCGTCGCACGTGCTGGCGGCGCTGGGCGTGGGGCCGGAGGAGGGGCGGCGGGCGCTGCGCTTCAGCGCGGGGTGGGAGACGACGGAGGCCGACTGGCAGGCGCTGCTCGCGGCGCTGCGGGGCGTGGCGGGGGAGCTGGGGGCGGTTTAGCCGCGTGTCGCGAGGGCGAAGCACAGCACCAGATTTAACCAGATTAGGCTAAAAACCACGTGCACCGCGGTCTCGAAGGGTTTGCCGCGCCAGAGCTCGGGAGAGTATCCGAAAAACTGAATGAGCAGGCGGCAGAGCCAGAACACGCAGAGGCCGGCGCAGAGCCGGCCGCCGAGCGGGGTGTGCAAGAGGGCTTCGGCCGAGAGGAGGCAGAGCAGGCCCATCAAGCCCACGGTAAGGGCGATGAAGAAGGTGTGAACGTGGAGGATCTGACGGGTGAGGAGGGACACTCCGCGCAACTCTTCCCGCCAGCGGAAGCGTCTGGGGAAAAAGGCGTGCGCCAGCGCCAGGACGAGGAGCAGACCTCCGTTGATCTCGAGCCAGGGTTTCATGCGGGGCGGAGGACAAAGAGTGTAATAAAAGGATTGATACGTCGGCGCTCGGCGACCGTAAGGCCGGCTTCTCGAAAAGTGGCGAGCCACTCCGAGGCAGTGTGGAAGTGCCAGGCGCCGAGGTGGTAGGCGAGCAGGTTGGCGGGATCGCGCAGGTGCTCGACGACGAGGATCGTGCCGTCGGGTGCGAGCGAGCGGCGCAGGGCGCGAAAAAAGCCGACGCGCTCGGCGTGGTCACGGATCTCGTGGGCGGCGAGGAAGAGGAGCACGCGGTCGAAGGTGGAGGAGGCGAGCGCGGGTGCCGTGGTGGGGAGCGGGCGGGTGCCGGGTGTCGGCGGGGTGGCGGCGCGCGCGCGGCGGATGGAGATCTCGGTGTGTTTCGCCGGGTCGTAAAAATCGAAGACGGTCCACTCGATTCCGGGGAAGCGGGCGCGGAGCGAGGCGCTGGTCTCGTCGAAGCCCGCGTGGATGTTGGCGGCGGTCCCTGATGTCGGCAGCAAGGGGGCGAGCCAGTCGAGGCGGTAGAGTCCGGAGGCATCGTAGGCCACAAAAGTGGCCGCGAGCGAGACGAGGACGAGGAGCGCGGCGCACTGGGCCGCGGCGAGGGTGAGCAGGTCGAAGGGGCGGGGCAGGAAGGCGGCGGAGACGAGGAGCGCGAGCAGGCCGGCGACGGCGAGGGCGAAAAAATGCCAGTTGAAGCGCAGGATGGTGAGCACGCCTTGGAGCGGGTGGCGCGTGGTCGTCATGGGGGGTGGGGCAGGGCTTCTTCGCGTCCGCGGGCCCAGCGGTAGGGGATGTTTTCCACCGCAAAGGCGTTGGCGAGCACGGCGTGTTCGAGGCCGAGGGTGCGAAGGAAGGGGACGGTGTGGTGGAGCACGCGAACGGGCCGCGGCGACCAGTCTTCGCGGCGGCCCTCGACGAGGCGCACGCGGTGGCGGGCCTCGTCGACCGAGAAGGTGAAGGGCATGGGGCCGCAGAAGCGGCGGGCGGCGCGCCAGTCGGGAAAGGGCGAGCCGGGCGGGAGGGCGGGCTCGGGGGCGGTTGGCCGGGAGAGGTCGAGGGCGAGGCGGAGGCCGGTGGCGGGGTCGTCCACGTGGAGTTGCTGTTCGCGCTCGGTGACGGCGACGCGGGTGGTGACGTAGCGGTAGCGCGTGAAGAGATTGCCGAGGCGGGTCATGCGGGCGCGGTCGGTCTCGGAGCGGAGGATGTAGAGGCCGCGCAGGGTGCGGCCGGAGGCGAGGGTGCAGCGCACGAAGAAGCGGTAGCCGACGAGGACGAAGTCCTGCCCGAGGCAGCGTGGCAGGCCGGCGGGGCGGAGGTGGCGGGTTTGCACGACGGCGACGGCGAGGAAGGCCGAGCGTTCGTCGAAGGTGTCGGGGGCGAGGCCGCGGGGGAGGCGGCGGGCGAGGTCTTCGGCCGGGAGGGCGAAGGTGAGCGCGCAGGAGCGGTCGAACCAGGCCTCGACCGGGAAAGGGTTGGCGCGGAGGAGGGGGAACCTCATGGGGCGGAGCCGCCCGTGATCGGAGCGGGCGGGCGGCGGAGGTCGACGGCGGCGACGAGGGCGCAGTAGGCGAGGGCGACGAGGAGGTTGTAGCGGCCGAAGAGGAGGAGGTCGGGAGCGAGGGTGAACTCGATCAAGTTCATCGTCAGCACGGTGGTGATCTGCGCGGCGGCGCCGAGGCGGCGGGCGAGGCCGGAGAGTATCCAGAAAGCCATGACAATCTCGGCGCCACCGATCAGGCGGGTGAGGAGGGGGGCGTGGGCCTCGCCGAGGATGCGGGCGACGATGGCCTCGTGGCGCGGGGCGCCGCCGAGGAGTTTGCACCAGACGCCGTTGATCAGCCAGACGGCGGCGAAAAAGAGGTGGGCCGGGCGGTCGAGGCGGCTGGTGAGGACGGAGGCCACGGCGAGATTTTTTGGGGAATCGTCGCGGCTGATTCAACGGTTCAGCGGCGGCCGCTGTTGCGGGTCTGCCAGTGGGCGCCGGGGCGGCCTTTTTGGATAAAGGGGTTTGGGGCGCGGTCCTTGTCGCGTTGCTGGCCGCCACTGCCTTTGCCTCCCGTCGTGCCCGGGAGCGGGGCGCGCGGGCCCGCGTCGTCCGCGCGGCGGTGCTCGGCCCGCTGCGGCTGCGCCGAGGTCGGGCGGCCGTCGGGGCGGTGACCGTGGTGACGCTGGCCGTCGCCGCCGCCGAAGCGCGGGGTGCGGAAACCGCGGGGGCCGTCCCCACCACCAGCTCCGCCGCCCTGGCCGGGGAGGGGCGCGGGGGCCTTGGCCTTGTAGTCGAAGCCGGCCATCGTGAGCTGCGGGATGGTGGCTTTGATGAACTTCTCGATCGCGCGGAGCTCGCCGGTCTGGTCGGGCGTGACGAGGGTGAAGGCGTCGCCTTCGGCGGCGGCACGGCCGGTGCGGCCGATGCGGTGCACGTAGTCGTCGGGCGTGCCGGGGATGTCGTAGTTGATCACGTGCGTGACGCCGGCGACGTCGAGGCCGCGCGCGGCGATGTCGGTCGCGACCATCACCTCGAGCGTGCCGTCCTTAAAGCCTTCGAGCGCGGCTTTGCGTTGCCCTTGGCTGCGGTCGCCGTGGAGCAGGGCGACGGTGTGGCCCTCGGCCTTGAGTTTGCGGGCGATCTTGTCTGCGCCGTGTTTGGTGCGGCTGAACACGATCACACTCTTGTAGTCGGTCTTTTTGAGGAGCTCGAGGAGGAGGGGAAACTTGAGGTGGTGCGGGACGGGGTAGATGGCGTGCGTGACGGACTCGTTGACCGAGCGTTGGCGGCCGATGGAGACGGTGGCGGGGTCTTTGAGGGCGAAGCGGGCGATCTCCTGGATCTCGGGCGGGATGGTGGCGGAGAAGAAGAGCGTCTGGCGCTGCTTGGGGCAGAGGGAGACGATTTTTTTGACGTCTTTGATGAAGCCCATGTCGAGCATGCGGTCGACCTCGTCGAGGACCAGCACCTGGAGGTGGTCGAGGCGGAGGATGCGTTCGTTGAGAAAGTCGAGCAGGCGGCCGACGGTGGCGGTGACGATGTCGGCGCCGGCGAGGAGGTCGGCGCGTTGTTTGCCGTAGCCGACGCCGCCGTGGAGGAGGGCGCGTTTGAGGTCGGTGAACTTGCCGAATTCGGCGAAGCTCTCGTCGACTTGGGCGGCGAGCTCGCGGGTGGGCTCGAGCACGAGGACGCGGGGGCCGGGTTTTTTGTGCGGGCCGAGGCGGTTAAGCACCGGGAGGGCGAAGGCGGCGGTCTTGCCGGTGCCGGTCTGGGCGGAGGCGACGAGGTCGCGGCCGGTCAGGACAACCGGGATGGCCTGTTCCTGGATGGGAGAGGGCGTGGTGTAGCCTTTGGCCTGGACGGCGCGCAGGATGCTGGTGTGGAGGCCGAGTGAATCGAACGACATTGGCTGGAGGATAAGCGGGACGCCGCCCGGGCGAGGCGAGGGAAAAGCCGGCGTGCGGACGGCGCGGATCCGCTTACCTGCGAGAGAACGGAAGTGGTCGGGCCTCTGGGGCCAGCCCGGTTGGGGCGCAGGCCTCGCAGGCGGCGCGGTTCGGAAAGTGTACCCCAATAGGTGACAAAATCCGGGGGGCGCTAGGGGGTGGGTGCGGGGTCGGGCTGGCGGAGTTGAAACCGTTCGGTCCGGGGGCCGAGCGTCGAGCCGGCGTTCGCGGGGATCGTCGCCATGCCTTCCGCGGTGATCGTGCCGGGGGGGAGCGGGTTTCGGTAATCCGCGATCGCCGGCACAAGAAAGAGGCCCTCGAGGGTGACTTTACGACCATCCGGCAGCAGGAGCGACCCGGTGAGGGCGCCGGTGGCCTCCACCAGTTTGAGGTCGACGCGCAGGGGGTCGGGCGGGGTGGAGGAAGCAAGCCGGAAGGTGGTGAAGTTGATCGCCAGGATGCCGGGCGGGGCGCTGGGTAGACTGTCGAGGGTGGGGCCGTCGAACACGAGGCCGAGGGTGGCCGAATCGCTGTCCGGGGTAAACTTGAGGCCGAGATTGGTGCCGTTGAAGAAGATCCAGGGTTGGACGCGGAGGGTGAGGCCGAGGGGGCCGAAGCCCGGGGTGTAGCCGGCGGGTTTGGCGAGGCCGCCGGGGCGGATCCAGTAGGTGTCTTCGCCGCCGTCAGCGGCCAGGGCGTAGCGATCGAAGAAGCCGCCCGAGCCGTTTCGGACGCGGGTGGAGCTCAACTTGAACTCAGCCGAGACCATGCCTCCGGGGACGCTGCCGTAGGGACGGGCCAGCAGGCGGTAGCTGGCGTCTTCGCCGGGAGGCAGGGAGGCGGTGAGGGGTGCGCCGTCGGGTAGTTTGCCGGTGATGAGGAGGCGCCCGGTGGGGTCGATCGGGGCACGGGCCAGACCGGAGCCGCGGGGGAGTTCGGGCGAGGGTTCTCCCTCGGCGGGGGGGGCCCGGGGGGCGGGGGAGGTAAAGGCGAGGTGATAGGCGGCCACCGCGGCCCAGGGGGCGGGGCGGTTGCGGTCGTAGGTCGCGAGGCGGCGGCCTTCGGTGCCGCGGGCGATCGGTGTCGGCTCAACCGAGGGGGTGACGCGGGAGGAGAGGGTGAGGGCGAGTCGGCCCGTGGTGTCGATCCCAAGGTCGGTGAGGAGGTAGGCTCGGCCGGCGGGCGCGCCGGCGCGGGGGACGAGGAGCGGGGCGGAGAAGGAGAGGCTGCCGTCGGTCGGATCGCGCCGGGTCTGGCCCCGCAGGGGCAGCGGGCGAGGATCCTCGGTGGTTGAGAGGGTGCCGGTGAAGGCGCCTGTTTCCGTGATGAGCAGGGAGACTTTGGCGAGGGGGGGCGCGTCGCCGTCGCCGGGGGTCAGCAAGGCCTCGAAG
>JBILUB010000229.1:0-4523 GCA_044371245.1 Opitutaceae bacterium | reverse complement strand
CGAGGGCGCGCGTGAGCAGGGCGCGGGTGAGGGTGTGGCTGGGCTGGGCAAGTTTCCAGCGGCGGGCGCGGCCCTCGGTGAGAACGGAGATGATGGTCTCGCCGAGCGGGCAGCCGGGGTCGCGGCAGGCCAGGTCGGTGATGGTGACGAGGTCCGTCTCGGCGAGGTCGAGGAGGGAGCGAGTCCAGGTTTCGAGGGCGGCGAGGCGGGGTGCGGGCGCGGGGTGTCCGGGGGTGGTGCGGAGTTTTTCGGAGGCGGGGATAAACAGGTGTCCGGGGCGGGCGGGCCCGAGGTAGCGAGCCGGGCGGTGTCCGGGCCGGAGGGCGAGGTCGCCGCGGAGGATGGCGGCGCGCAGGGCGCCAAGGCATTCGCGCCACTCGTCCGCGCTGATGGGCACGGGCACTTCCTCACCGTCGAGCAGGCGGGTGCCGGTGAAGAGGTTGCTGGGTTGTTGGAGGAGCTCATCCAGCAGGCCGCGCAGGAAATGGCCCTCGATGCCGTCGCCCCAGGTGGCGGGGGGCGCGGGCCGGCCGTGGGCGTGGTCGAGGGCGGCGTCGACGACGCGGAGGAGGCGATCGGGGTCGGGGAGCAGGCCGAGGCGGGGGGCGGAGGCGAGTTGGTTGGAGAGGATTTGGGCGAGGCGGTGGAGGGCGACGACGAGGTCGGCCTTGGTGGCGGGGCCGAGGCGGGGCGGGGCTTCGGTGAGGGGGAGGTCGGGGGCTGGCGGGCGGGGCGCGGGGTGCGCGCGGCGGCGGTGAGGGGCGCCGTAGTCCATCGGGGGCGGGGCGCGCTCGGCTCAGCGGAGGGCGGAGACGATGGTGGAGAGGTTGTGGCGGTACATGGCCTCGTAGGTTTCGAGGCCGGAGCCCGGGGCGCCGGGGCCGTCGGCCTGGAGGGGGGCGGGGAGGTGTACGCCGGTATCGGTGGCGAGGGTGCGGACGAGGCGGTCGGAGCCGTCGGCGTCGGCGAAGACGGCTTTAATGCCGAGGCGGCGGATGGTGGCGATGAGGTCGGCGAGGCGCCGGGCGTCGGCGGAGTCTTCGGTGCTGAGGCCGCCGATGGCGTGTACGGTGAAGTCAAAATCGCGGGCGAGGTGGCCGAAGGCGTCGTGGGTGGTGACGAGGTGGCGGCGGGCCGGTGGGAGCGTGGTGATCTCGCGGCCGGCCCAGGCTTGAAGGGCGAAGAGGTTTTGTTGAAGGGACTGGGCGCGGGAGGCGAAGGCGGCGGCCGAGGCGGGGCGCAGGCGGGTAAACTCGGCGCGGAGCAGGTCGGAGACGAAGAGGGCGTTGTTGAGTCCGTGCCACCAGTGGGGGTCGGCCTCGCCGTGGCCGCAGGCCACGGAGCAGGCGGGGTGGTCGGGGTCGAGGGTGAGGCGGATGGGGAGGCGCTCGCCGATGCGGACGATGCGGTCGGTCTGGCGGTCGGGGTCGGCGAGGCGTTCGAGGTAGGATTCGAGGTGGAGGCCGGTGGCGAGGACGAGGTCGGCGGAGCGCGCGGCGGCGACCTCGCGCGGGGAGGGTTCATAGGTGTGGGGGTCGACGCCGCCAGGGACTAGGCCCTCGACGCGCAGGGCCTCGCCGCCGATGGCGGTGGCGAACTCGGTGAGGACGGGGTGGAGGGTGACGACGTGCAGAGGGGGCTCGGCGGCGCGGGCGGCGGCGCTGGTGAGCAGGGCGGCGAGGAGGAGGAGCGGGAGGCGGAGGAGGTGCATGACGGTGAGTGGGTGGTGAAACTAGTCGGTGCCGCGGCGGACGCGGCCGATGGAGCGGAGGCTGGCGAGAGCGCGGGGGAGCAGGCCGGGGCCGGGCGCGGCAAGGAGCGAGAGGAGGAGGAAGGCGCCGAGGGCGAGCACGATGGCGGGGCCGCTGGGGAGGCCGGCGTGGTAGCTGAGCAGGAGGCCGGTGAGGGCGCCGAGGAGGGCGAGGGCGCAGGAGAGGGCGAGGAGGGGGCCGAGGGTTTCGCACCAGAGGCGGGCGGCGACGGCGGGGAGGAGGAAGAGACCGAGCACGAGGACGACGCCCATGGTCTGGAGGCCGGCGACGAGATTAAGGACGACGAGGCCGAGGAACGCGGCGTGAACGAGGCGTCCGGGGCCGCCGGTGGCGCGGTGGAAGACGGGGTCGAAACTTTCGAGGAGGAGGGGGCGGCGGAGCAGGAGGAGAGCGAGCGCGGTGACGGCGACGACCGAGCCGACGAGGGTCAAGTCGGAGGTGGAGACGCCGAGGAGGTTGCCGAGGAGGAAGTGGGAGAGGTGGACGCGGGTGGGGAGGCGGACGGCGAGGGCGATGCCGGCGGCGAAGAAGACGAGGAAGAGGGCACCGAAGGCGGCGTCCTCCTTGACCACGGTGAGGCGGCTGACGAGGGCGCCGCCGAGGGCGGTGAGCAGCCCGGCGAGCAGGGCGCCGGCGAAGAGGGCGGCGGGTGTGGGTCCGAAGAGGAGCCAGGCGAGGGCGATGCCGGGCAGGAGGGAGTGGGAGAGGGCGTCGCCCATCAGGGCCATGCGGCGGAGCACGAGGAAGGGCCCGAGCAGGCCGCCGCCGAGGCCGACGAGCAGGGAAGCGCCGAGGGCGCGCCGCATGAAGTCGTGGCGGAAGGGCTCCAGAAAGAAATCGGCCGTCGTGCTCAAGAGGGGAAGAGGCCGGTGTGCAGGGGCGCGGGCTCCGGGACGAGGCCGGCGTCGTCGGGCAGGTGGTAGGCGCGGCGGATATGGGCGTCGGTCAGGACGGCGGCCGGGGTGCCGGCGGCGATGAGGGTGGTGTCGAGCAGGACGGCGTGGTCGAAGTGGCGGCGGGCGAGTTCGAGGTCGTGGACGACGGCAAGCACGGTGCGGCCGCGTGCGGTCCAGGCGCGGATGATGCGGAGGAGCTCGTGGGTGGCACGCAGGTCGAGGGCGGCGAAGGGCTCGTCGAGGAGGAAGATGTCGGCGCCCTGGGCGAGGGCGCGGGCGAGGAAGACGCGTTGTTGTTGCCCGCCGGAGAGGGTGCGGAGGGGGCGGTCGGCGAGGGGGAGCAGGTCGAGCTCGGCGAGGGCGGCTTGGACGCGGGCGTGGTCGGCGGGGGTGAAGCGGCGGAAGAGGCCGAGGGCGGGGAGGCGGCCGAGGGCGACGACGGAGCGGACGGAGAGGGGGAAGTCCCAGTCGATGGCGTGGCGCTGGGGGAGGTAGGCGAGGCGGGGGAGGGCGTGGCGGGGATGGGCGTCGCCGATGCGGATCTCGCCGGCGTCGAGGGGATGCCAGCCGAGGAGGGCGCGCAGGAGGGTGCTTTTGCCGGCGCCGTTGGGGCCGCAGAGGGCGATGGCGCGGCCGCAGGGCAGGTCGGCGCCGACGTCGTCGAGGGCGAGGACGCGGCGGTGGCGCACGGTGACGTGGCGGAGGCGGATGATGTGGTGGCTGGTTTCGGACAAAGGGGGAGGAGGGAGGGGCCGTGCGGAGCGGGCAGGGGAGGAGCCTAGCAAAGTCGTCAAGGGGCAGGATGGACTCCGGGGGCGCCGGGGATCAAGTTGTCCCCATGAACGTGGGGCGAGGCAGGAGAGGGTTTTTGCCGGGGGCTTTGGGGTGGGCGCTGTTGTCGTGGGGTGCGGGCGTGGCGAGAGGGGACGGCAAGGTGTTGCCGCCCGTGCTGATGCCGCAGGAGGTGGCGATGCCGGACCAGCGGGCGATCCTCGCGTGGAGCGAGGGTGTGCAGAGGATGCCGGAGCGGTGATTTGCGGGATCACCCGCGCGCCGCGCCGAGGGGGAGTTCGTTCAACTCCGCGCGCGCCTCGCGCCAGCCGCGGTAGTGCTCGTCGAGGAGGGCGAGGAAGCGCACGCTGTGGTTCGGCTCCCGCAGGTGGGCCATCTCGTGGACGATGATGTATTCGAGAAGATCCCGGGGCTTTTTCACCAACTCGGTGTTGAGCCGGATGTGGCGGGCCTCGTGGTTGCAGCTGCCCCACTTGGTTTTCATCCGCTGCAAAAAGTAGCCCGCGACCTTCACCTTTAGCCGGGGCTCCCATTTGGCGATGAGGTCGGGGACGACGGCATGGAGTTGGCGCTTGTGCCACTCGTGGAGCACCTGCGCGCGCTTGGCCTTGGTGGCTCCGGGACGCACCGTGAGGGTGATGCGCTTGTGGTCGAGCTTCACGCCGGGCGGCTCATCGACGTGGCGCACCGCGAGCAGGTGGCGTCGGCCCCACAGGTAGTGGCTCTCCCGCTCCACGAAGGCGCGTGGCGTTTCGCGGGCCTGAGACCGAAGTTTCTCCTGTTGGGCGCTTATCCAAGCGAGTTTCGAGACGGCATAGGCGCGCGCGACTTCGGTGCGGGTGGAGCGCGGTGCGACTAGGGAAACGCGGCCCTCGGGTGGGTGGACGGAGAGGTGGACGTGCTTCACGTCCTTCTTGGTCAGCTCGATCTTGAGCTGACCGATCTGGATGAAGTCCTCCATCAGTAGCCGGGCTGCTGCTTGATGATCTCGAAAATCGCCCGCGTGGAGTCGCGGTCGCGGTCGAGCAAGGGGAAGAGGGCGTTGAGCACCTGCTTCTCCCGG
>JBILUB010000227.1:0-4535 GCA_044371245.1 Opitutaceae bacterium | reverse complement strand
CCGCTCCCTCCTCCCGCTCCGAGTCCATCCTCGAGGCCCGCGGCGACTCCGACCTCATCTCCGTCAGCCCTCCCTCCGGCTCCTCCCCCGCTCGCTGGTTCCTCCGCCTCCGCGTCGAGTAATCCCCTCGCCCCGCACGCACCCGCCCTGCCGGGCGGGTGCGCGGCCCGCGAGTAGCGCAGACTTCCAGTCTGCACAGGGGAAGCAAGCTGGGGGCCTCCGCTACCTCGAGCTCCACGTAAGCTACACATCGATTTAAGAATCCCTCGGCTTTTGACTGAGGCCGAGGCGACCCAGCGGGTCGTGCCGCCGAGGGCAAGGCCGGCCCAGCTTGGTTTCCCTCTCACCCGTAGGGCAAAAGCAGAGCATCGGTTTATTCTGGAGACAGCGCCTAGCGGCCGATCAGTCGGAGGCGGAGAAACCGGGGGGCGGAAGGGGCGGGAGCAACCGTGTCGATAACGGTCACGGTTTGCCCAAGCTGTCCGGGATCGACCACGAGCTCCGTCCAGGTGCTGAGGTTCGTGGACGCTTCGACGACGTAGCGCACGTCTTGTCGGGCGCGGTTAAAAACGAGGGAGAGCGCGCCTCCCGCCGACCGCTCCGTGCGGACCAGCGGGGCGGCCGCGGGCGCGGACGCGTGGCCGGCCAGAGCATATTCGGCGAAGTTCCCCCAACCATCGGCGTCGGGGTCCGCCTCGGGCGCGAGGTCCGCGCCGGAGAGCGTGGGGTATTCGTTGGCCAGCCAGACAGGAAAACCGTGCGCGGCGCTGACCAGCAGATCGAGTTGGAAAAGACCCCGCCCGCCGGTGGCGAGGTAAACACGGCCAGGGCGGGCGAGGTCGCCGCAAACGGAGAGGGTGAGTCGGTAAGGCGCGTCGCCGGTCGCGGCGGCCGAGGCGCTGGTCCAGGTGGCGGCATCGTCGGTCGAGTAGTACAGACCGAATACACCGCCGCGCTCGCCGATGGCGTAAACGGTGGTGTGGGCGGAGCCGGGCCAGCGCGCACCAAAACCATAGGCGAGGACGCTCGTCCAGCCGGGCAGGGCCTGCCAGGTGGTGCCGCCGTCGCGACTACGGCGAAGGGTGTTCGTGGTATTGGTGTACCAAAGCTCGCCCAGCACCCCGGGGCGGGCTTGTAGGATGGTGCGCCAAAAAGCGGGGAGTTGGTTCAGCCCGGTGACTTGCCAGGTGGCGCCGCCGTCTGTGCTGCGGTAGATGGAGCCGCCGGAGGAGCCCTCGTGAAAGGCGTAGAAGCGCAGGCCGTCCACGGCGTCGGCCGCGAGGAGCTGATTGTGGCCGAAGTAGGCGTTGCCGGTGCCGTTGAAGCGGTCCGGCAGGCCCGCGGCGAGTTGCCAGGTGGCGCCGCCGTCGGCAGAGAAGATCGGCGGGTGCTCGTTGGGATACCAGGGCGGGTTGAGCGGGATCCAGACGAAGCGGCCGGGCTGCGTGGCGGACACGGCGACATCGCCACCGAGGGTCATGCCGTAGCCGTCGGCGTAGCCAAAGGGCTTGGCCAGAGCACGCCAGGTCTGGCCACCGTCGTCCGAGGCGAGAATCTGCCCGCCGTCGTGGCTGTGGGCGATGAGGGAGACCACGAGGGTGGCGGTGCCGGCGGAGACTCCCAGGCCGGTCGAATTGGCGATGGGGAGGGAGCCGAGCCGGCTCCGCGGAGTGGCGGAGGGATCGGCGAGGACAAAACCGGCCTTATCCATGACGCCCGCTAGGACGCCGCCGCCGAGGCTCGCCGGGCGGGGAAGGACGCGGGTCGCGACCAGCTCCTCCAAGCCCGCCATGTAGTCGAGGGCGTTAACCCGTACCAGGGGTGCGGCGAGATCCTCGTAAAGGTAGGCCGCATAGCCGGTGGCACTCCAGATCTGATGGGGCGCGCCGGGGGCAAAAAGCAGGCCGCCAGAGTAGGAGAAGAGGTGGCCGGGATCCCACCACGCCGGCACGATATGCTGGACCAGCCGGTGGCGACCGGGAGAGAAAGCCCCGGCGGAATCGGAGGTGTAGATCGTCCAGGTGGCGCCGGCATCCGCGGAGAGAAAGAGGTCGCGGGAGGCGGTGTTAAACGCCTGGACGGCGAGCCGATTCGCATTGGTCGGATCGATCGCCAGCGCAGCCCAGGGGCGCGCGCTGTAGGTGAAGCCGGACACCGGCGGGGTGATCGTCGTCCAGCTGCCCGCGCGCCAGCGCCACACCGCGCCGCCTCCGGAAAGGCTCTGGTCCGGGGAAAGCGTAACGTAGAGAGTGCCGTCAGAGGCGAGGCGCCCCTGGACAGGGTTAAGCGTGGCGTCGGGAGAGACCGCCCCCGGCTGAGCGCCGAGGAGGGCGAAGTTTACCCCGCCATCGAGACTGCGGAAAACGCCTTCGCCCATGATACCGAGGTAGATCGTCGCGGAGCGCAGCGGACCGCCGGACGAGGTCGTGGTGGCAGGGTGGATGGCGACAAAGGTCACGCCGCCGCTCACCGGCTAGCCATTGCGCGTTTCGCCACCGTGGTCGCCGAGCGGGACGCCGGGCAGGCTGCTCCAAGAGGCGCCGCCGTCGAGCGAGCGGAGCAAGCCATTACGCCGGCTGCCAAAATACACCACGGCAGAGTTGGCCGGATCGACCACGAGCCGATCGCCCGCGTGACGCCAGGCGTTGTTGCCCCCGAGCGCCACGCCGGCCGGAAAAGAGCTTCGCGTCCAGGTAAGCCCGCCATCGGTGGAGCGTAGGAGACCGTCCCCACCCGCGCCGTCCTCGACGTAGGTGCCGTAGGCGACGAAGAGGCGGGCGGGATCGGCAGGATCGACGGCAAAGGCCTCGACGTTTCGCGCCTCGGGCACCGAGTTCAAAGTAGCATCCAACAGGCTCTGCCAACGGGCACTGACCGGATCCCAGCGGAAAACGCCCGCGACGTCCGTGCGCGCGTAGACCTCCCCACTGCTAGGATGTGCACTCAGGCCGGTGACAAAGCCCATCCCGCGCAGGTCGAGATTCCGCCACGGCGAGCCCGCGAAAGCCGAGCCATGCACCCAGGCCAAGACCCAGGCACAAACCAGCGGGATCAAGCGGAGGGGGGCGCGAAACACGTTGCGAAGAAAGCGGATCAAACGAGGCCAACAGCAGCGAAAAGCACATGTGAGCTCGTCGTGTCGAAAGAATCTGAATGCGCGGGGAAACGCACCGTCACCGATCACCGCCCACGACGAAGGGCAAGGCAAGCGGGCTCCGCTTTGCCACCCAGCGAGCGGCCCAGGCCAAGGAGTCTTCCGCCCCGCCTGAGTAGCACGGTCCGCCGCCCCGGCTTCCTTTGTTCGCGGTTTTCTCCCGCTCGTGCCGGAGTATCGGAGCCATCTGCTCGGAGCTGAACGTACTTCAGCCGATCCCCCGCGGACGACTCCGAACGCATGTTTCCCACGAGAGACAGCGTGACGCGTCGCGCGACGCGGGAAAAACCGACGCGGCCGAGCAAAGGCGCGAGCTACGCGCTGTCTTCAAGACACGCCGACGCTCTGCTTTTGCCCTACGGGTGAGAGAGAAACCAAGCGGGGCCGGCCTCGCCTTCGGCGGCCCCTCGCGCGGCGCGTCAGACGGCGGCGCGACGACGACGGCGGGTAGTCACGAGACCGAGTCCCAGCAGGCCGGCCAGCGCAGCCACCGAGGCGGGTTCGGGGATCGGCGCGGCGTCAAACATGAAGCCGTTGATCAAAAGATTTTCGGTACCCGTGGCCTGTCCGAGCAGCTGGAATACGTCACCCGACTGTGCACCCGTGATCCGAAAGGTGGTGAAGGCGGCGTTGAAAAAGGTGTAGTTGCCCGAAGTGATCGCGATGCTCTGCGAGTCCGAACCGAGGCCGGCGATTTGCGTGAGGCGGAGAGCGGAGGGGACCCCTGTCGGACCAAACTCGGGGTGCGTGGCGATGGTGACCGTGAAGTCCCCCGGCAGCCCCTCGCCCACCGTGAAATTGTAGAGAGAGTAAAAGGTGCCGACCTCAAGCGCGGGGCCAAAACGGCGGCCCATGTACCCAACACTCAATATGCCCGAGGGCGCGAGGGGGTTCTGAAACTGCCGATAATTATAATTAGTCTGGTTGTTCACCTGGGCGTCGGCGGCGGAGACCGCGATCCACGGGGCCGCGGAGAAACTCATCACCGAGGTGTCGAAGTTCGAGGAGCAGTAGTCCTCGTTGTCGCCAGAACCGAAGGTGGTCTTGGCTAGGTAGTAGCCTGCCGTGCCGAGGATGTCGTCGCCGTCGATATCGTAGGTTTTGTCGACACTGGCTTGACGCCACGCGATGCCCTCGGGCCGCCACGACTCACCGATAAACTGGGTGCCATCCACGCTAATCGAGGCAGCCGACACCGCCGAAATGCCAGCCATCAAAAAGCCGTCGTCAACGGAGAGACGAATTTCATAGGTGTTGCGTGAGAAATCTTAGCGTAAGCCGTAAACTGTAAATTAAAAGCAAAACTCCGCATCCGCCGAAAACAAGACCCCCTGTAAACGGCCACCTTGGGAGATTCTTAAGGCTCCCGAACGACTCCCGC
>JBILUB010000129.1:0-6803 GCA_044371245.1 Opitutaceae bacterium | reverse complement strand
CTCCTCGGCGGCCTCGAGCGGCCACGCGCGTCCGTCGATGTTGCGGGCGAGGGCGGACAGCGATGCATCGACCAGGGGCGAGCCGTGAAAAGCGAAGCGGATTTCGTCCCAGGCGGCGGGTGAGATGCGAGGGGGGGTGAAGGCCATGAAAGAATCAGGCGGGCACGTGCCGGACGAGCTCGAGCGCGAGCGCGCGGTAGTCGCCGACGATGCCCACGGAGTCGGCGGCGCTCTCGGCCGACACCAGCGGTACCGGGAGGCCGAGCGTGACGGCACGACGAACCAAGGTGGCATCGCGGACGCTGGTCTGGAAAATCTTGGCGGTGCGGGAGACGCGCTGCGAGGTCTTGAATTGATTCAGCCGAAGCTGCATCCGCATCTTTGGGACCTCGAAATCGGTGTTGGCCTTGACCGCGTTGAAAAGGACGCCCTCGACCTGCGGGGCCGGCCCGAAGGCGTAGCGACGGAAACCGGCGGACGAATCGCGGAACATGCCGAGCTTCTCCACCAGCAAGGTGAAGCCGACGAGCGAGAGCGCATCCGGATTGGCCGGCACGTAGATCTCCCCGGCGGAGAACACGCCGCACTGCGACGCGCGCAGGACATTGGGCGGACAGTCGAAAAGGATGAAATCGTACGCGGCCTCGACGGAGGCGAGCTGCTCGCGGAACAACAGGTAGGCGGGCTTTCGCGGATCGACGAAAAAGTCGGCCTCGAGGTCCACCAGATTGAAGGAAGTCGGGAGCAGATCCAGGCCGGGCAGGATCGAAAGGCCCTCCCGATCCCGCACGACGTCGCGCACGATGAGTCCGGCCAGCGGGGGCGGGGAGGGCTGGAAAAGACTGAAAAGGGTGCGCCGGGGATCGGCGGCGAGTTCGTTCCAACGCTCGAGACGCAGCAGCCAGATCGACGAGTTGGACTGGGTGTCGAGATCGCAGACCAGCACCCGGTGGCCTTGCTGCGTCAGGCAGGTGGCGGTGTTGACGATGAGCGAGGTCTTACCGACACCGCCCTTGTAGTTCACAAATGCGATGCGTCGCGCCATGTTCCGAGGAGGAGTCGCAGGAAGACGTGCCGATGAGGGCCCGGTGCAAGACGCAAGACCGGTCGCGCCGTGACAAATGCGTAACGAGTATCTGGATACGCAAACCAGCGGCAAAAGTCGAGGCGCGCGGTGTCGGTCGGGTTACGCGCGGGTGAAATCTTCGTTCGCCGCGGCTTCGCGTTTGCGAGTGCGGCCCGGTGCCGCCTCGGTCTGGCCGCAGATGAGCGTCCCGATCGTGCCCCTGACGTCCTTCCTCAATCTCGCCGGCGGTGCGCTGGCGGGAGACGTGCGACGTCTGATGGCGGCCCCGGATCTGCTCGGTCTGGTCTTGTTCTCCGACACGTCCGGCGAGCAACTCGCCCTCCTGCCGGTCGGTGCGGGCCAGAGCTACGCGGCGTTGGAGGAGGTGGGCGCCGCCGAGATCGAGGGGCTGCGGCCGCTGTGTGCACTGCGCCTGCGCGGGGCGGAGGAGGGCGGGCTGGGGGAGCGCGAGCGTGAGATCGCCCGGATGGAGGAAAGTCTGCGTGCGCGTGAACGGTATGTGGCCGAGTGTGAGCAGCGAATGGCCGAGGTGGGTCAGGGGCTCTCCGAGCGCGAAGCGATGTTGGAGCAGCGTGAGCAGATGTTGATCGAGAAGGAGCGGGAGTTTTTCCGGCGCAGTGGCGAATCGACCCGAATCGCCGGGCAGTCGGGCAAGTAACTTTTGCCGATGCCGCCCGTGCCCGATCCCCGATCTCCTTCCCCGTTTGCGGCGCGGGTCAGCACGCGGTCCCCCCAAGCTGCCGCGGAGCCCGTCGGGACGGGTGCGGCGGGCCCGAGGCAGGCCGGCGGAACCGGCAAGGTCATCAAGCTGCTGTTTGCGGGCGCGCTGGCCGCCCTGGTTTTGGGTTCGATCCTGTGGTGGAGCCTGGCTCGCGTAAACGGTCCGGGCCCTGAGGTGGCGGTGGTGGGGGAGTCGACCGAGCGGGAAGGCGAGCCGCCGGAAATCGGGGCCGAAAGGCTGGCCCGGGATTTTGAGGCCCTGCGGCTGCGCGCTTCCCTCCTGCGCCTGGACGGAGCGGGTACCGCGGCGCTGGCGCAGGCGACCGTCGAGGCCAATCGGGCTGTGGCGCTGAGCGCATCCGGGGACTCGGTCGGCGCGGCGGCCGGGTGGTCGCGAGCGGTCGACTTGCTGGGCCCGGTGGTCGAGGCCGTGGTCAAGGCGCGCTACGAGGAGGAGGCGGCCTCGCTGCGGGAGGCGCGGCCGGAGGATTCTCCGGCCACGGCGGTCAGCGAGTTGTTTGAGGCAGGGAAGGCGGCGGAGCGGGCACGAGATCGGGGCGAGTGGGCGGAGGCGGTGCGTCGGCGGGATGAGGCGAGAGAGCTGATCGGGCCGGCTCGTCTCGCCCTGGCGGGCGGGCTGGCGGAGCTGGGCAGGGCGGCCGCGGCCCGGGGTGACGAGGCGCTGGCCACGCTGTTCCATCAGCGAGCGTTGCGACTCGACGCGACCTTGGAGATTTCGCGCGATCACCTGTACCGTCACTTGTTTTCGCCGGGTCAGATTCTGCGGAGCGCAGGCGGGCTGGAGTTAGCCTATATTCCCCCGGCGGAGTTTGTGCGCGGCAGTCCCGGGGGAGAAACCGGACGCGATGAGGACGAGACGCCCCATCGAGTGCGGTTGAAGAAGGGGTTCTTCCTCGCGGTCAATGAGACCACGCAGCGCGAATGGGATCGGGTTTTCGGGGCGGGAGCGGCGGCCCGTATGCTGCGTGCGGCGAAGGCCAGACCGGAGACGATCTCGCCCGAGCTCCCGGTGCATAGCGTGACCTGGGAGGAGGCGGTCGAATACTGTCGTCTTTTGTCCGAGCAGGAGAGGATGGCTTTCCGTCTGCCCACCGAGGCGGAGTGGGAGTTCGCCTGCCGCGCGGGGACGACGACGGCATTTAATCTCGGGACGGACGGCTTGTCGGCGCGGGAGGCTAATATCGACGACGGCTCCGCCGGGGCGCCGCTCGCACCTCGTGCGCCGGGCGCCTCGGGTCCGGCCAACGCCTGGGGTCTGCGCGACATGCATGGCAACGTCTGGGAATGGTGTGCCGATTGGAGCGCGGAGTATGCCGGAGGCGCGGACGTGGCGCTGGATCCGCGCGGTCCAGGGCAGGATGAGCTGGGCCGGATCGATCTCGCGATGAAAGTCGTACGCGGCGGGGGCTGGAACGCTCCGGCGACTGACGCGCGCTCGGCCAACCGCTGGGAGTACAGTCCCGCGGTCGCCACCGGTTACATCGGGCTGCGCGTGGCGCATGATCCCGATCTGGCCGCACCCTGAGACGGGGCGATCCCGGATCCCGACTTTTTCAT
Source organism: Opitutaceae bacterium (assembly GCA_044371245.1). Classification (GTDB taxonomy): domain Bacteria; phylum Verrucomicrobiota; class Verrucomicrobiia; order Opitutales; family Opitutaceae; genus IMCC26134_A. Next base: position 3,418 of record JBILUB010000129.1, on the reverse strand, counting down.
GAGCAAACACCCTTCGACTCGTTTATTTTTGGGCTCGGTCCTCACGCTGGTCCTCTTCGCCGGCCTCGCGGGTTGCCAGGCCCCGGTGTCGGTGTCGACCCCGCCCAGCAAGCCGATCCCCGCGGTCGATCGGGACGCGGAAATCGCCCGCATCCTCGAGTTGAAAAAACGGGGTGTGATCAATGACGCGCAGGTGGTGGAGATTTTGACCGCGTTGGTGGGTTCCGGTGCCCCGGGGGCGAGCAGCTCCGTGGCCTCGTCCGTATCCCAGTCCGCGCCTCTCGGCGCGGTCGAATCGACGGCCCGGGTGGAGCGGGTGGCTCCGCCGCCGGCCGCGGATCCGCGCTATCGGCCGACGGCGGTGCTGAGCGGGCGTCTGCGTTCGGTCGGCTCGGATACCATGGACCTGCTGGTGGCGAATTGGGAGCGGCGTTTCCTGCGCTACCATTCCGAGCTGCGCGTGGTGCATGAGGGGCGCGGCTCGTCCACCGCGACCCCGGCCTTGCTCGAGGGCCAGGCGGATTTCGGGCCGATGAGCCGCGCCTTGATGGCACCGGAAATCAAGCGGTTTCGCGATCGTTTCGGCTATGATCCGACCCAGGTGCGAGTGGCCATCGACGCGCTCGGCATCTACGTGCACCCGACCAATCCGGTGGTCGCGACCGGTCTCACGCTCGAGCAGGTCGACGCGATTTTTTCCTCCACGCGCGCCCGTGGTGGCGAGGCGCGTATCACCACCTGGGGACAGCTCGGGATCGGGGGCGCATGGGCCAGCGCCCCGATCAATGTGTACGGCCGGAACAAGGCTTCGGGAACCTATGGTTTTTTCCGTGATTCGGCCTTGGCCAAGGGGGAGTTTGGCGAATGGGTGCTGGAGCAGCCGGGCAGCGGCCGGGTGATCGAGCAGGTGGCGGCCGACAAGTTTGGCATCGGGTACTCGGGCGTGGGTTACAAGACCTCCGGAGTGGCGCTGGCCCCGTTGGTGCCCGCCGGCGGCCAGGATGCGGTGGAGCCGTCCGAGGCGAGCGCACTCGACGGCAGCTACCCGCTGGCGCGTCCGCTGTTCCTCGTGTTCAATCGCGATCCGGAGTTCCCGACGTCGGATTTGCAGCGCGAGTTTTTGAACTTCGTGCTCGGTCCCGTGGGGCAGGAGGCGGTGAAGGAAGAGGGCTTTTATCCGGTGCCCGCGGATTTGATCGCGGCCGAGCGGGAAAAACTGCGCTGAGCCGGCGACGCAATTTGCGGAGAGGGTCGCGCGCGCGCCGCGGCGCCGTGAGGTCTTTTCGGGCGTGGGTTTTGGGCAAGATACGCGGGGGCTTTGGCCTAGGCGCGGAGCGCGGGGAGTCGTCTGATGGGGCATGCACTTACCACAGGTGATTCAGGGCGGCATGGGAGTCGCGGTTTCGAACTGGCGGCTGGCGCGAGCGGTCGCGGCGCGCGGTGCGCTCGGGGTCGTGTCCGGCACATTGATGCCGGTGGTGCTCGCGCGACGTCTGCAGCTGGGCGATGGGGATGGAGAGCTGAGGCGTGCACTGAATGCGTTTCCCGACCAGGGGATCGCCGCGAGGATCGTGGCGCGTTTTTTTGTGTCGGGGGGAAAGCCGGCGGAGGCTCCCTTCGCGTCGGTGCCGATGCCGACGGCCGAGCCCTCGCGGACGTGGATGGAGCTGTGTCTGGCGGCGAATTTTTGCGAAGTGTGGCTGGCCAAATCGGGGCACACGGGCCGGGTGGGCATCAATCTGTTGGAAAAAATCCAGCTGGCCACCTTGCCCTCGCTCTACGGGGCGATGCTGGCGGGGGTGGATGTGGTTTTGATGGGGGCCGGCATCCCGCGCGCGATCCCCGGGGTGTTGGATAAACTCGCCGCGGGGGAAGCGGCGGAGCTGGCCTTGGACGTGACGGAGGAGAAGGGCGGGGCGGGCGCGCGGCTGCGTTTCGATCCGCGCGATTGGATGGACGGGGCGCCGGGAGCGGGGATGCTGCGAAGGCCGGATTTTTTGGCGATCGTGAGCTCGGCGGCGCTGGCCACGACGCTGGCGCGAAAGGCGAGCGGGCGGGTGGACGGTTTCGTGATCGAGAGCCATGCGGCGGGCGGGCACAATGCGCCGCCGCGCGGCGGCGGGGAAGTGGGGGCGGACGGACAGCCGGTCTACGGACCGCGGGACGAACCGGAACTGGAGAAGTTTCGCGCGCTCGGGCTGCCTTTCTGGCTGGCGGGTGAGCGGGCCACGCGAGAGCGCCTGCTCGCGGCCCGCGCGGAGGGCGCGCGGGGCGTGCAGGTCGGGACGGCCTTTGCTTTTTGCGAGGAGTCGGGGCTGGGGCCGGAGATCAAGGCGAGGGTTTGCGCGCTTAGCCGAGAGCGGCGGGTGCGGGTCTTCACCGATCCTGAGGCGTCTCCGACCGGGTTTCCCTTTAAGGTATTGGCGTTGGAGGGGAGCCTGTCGGAAGCGGAGGTCTACGCGGGGCACGAGCGGCGCTGCGATCTGGGGTACCTGCGCGAACCGTTTCGGGGGCCGGACGGAGTTTTCGGTTACCGCTGCCCGGCGGAGCCGGTCGAAACCTATGTGACGAAGGGCGGGCTGGGAGCAGACACATCGGGTAGAAAGTGTTTGTGCAACGGGTTGCTGGCGGCGGTCGGTCTGGGCCAGGTGAGAGCGGGAGAGGGGGACGGGCCCGGGCGGGGGCGACGCACGGAGCCCCCGATCGTGACGGCCGGGGAGGAGGCGGCGGAGATCGCGCGTTTCCTCGGCGAGGGCGCGACGAGTTACTCCGCGATGGATGTGCTGGACGCGTTGCTCGGTCCGGCGGGGGTGTGAGTGGATTGAGAACGGAGGACGTCTTCGGGTCGGGGTGGAGTGGATGAGGGGACGGAATCGATCCGGGGCTCGATATTTGCGGGGCCACGCACATGGTCGGGGGGTGTTTTCGCGAGTCTCTTTCCTCTGCATCGCACTGTGTTGTTCGCTCGGCGCCGCGGAAGCTCCCCGGGTGTTGGTGCTGGCGAATGCGGATGACGGGGAGTCGCTGGTGGTGGCGCGGCACTACGTCGAGCGGCGCGGGCTGCCGGAGTCGGCGATCGTCGCCCTGCCGATGCCGCTGACGGAGCAGATCACGTGGCGGGAGTTTGTGGTCACGATCTGGAATCCGTTGCTGCGCGCGGCGGTGGAGCGAGGGGATGTGGACGCGATTTTAATGACGCGAGAGGATGAGCTCGGTCGCGTGAAGATGGCGGCGTCGGGTCATCGGCTGGACGCGCTGGTGGTGTGTCGCGGGGTGCCGCTGCGGGTGGCCCACGAGGAGACGTTGTACGATCCGGCGAGTAATCCGCTGACGGGTAATCCCGCGCTGCGCACGACGGAGGCCGCGGTGGATTCGGAGCTCGCGTTGCTGGCGATGGGGGCTCCGCCGATCGCGGCAT